>JAKUTI010000086.1 GCA_022448765.1 Pseudomonadales bacterium | reverse complement strand
CTCTCTTGCAGTCGCTCAACATCGGTTTGGAGTGGGTCTACCCCGTCGTCGGAGAGGCCTCTGAAGCCACGACAGGATCTATTTTCCCCGACGACGCTCGCGCGTTGATCGATAATGCCGATACCACCTTTTTCGGATCGACCAGCGGTAAATCTGGCGCTGCTCTCATGTACCTACGATGGGGCAAGGAAACGTTCGCCAACGTTCGTCCTTGTCGATATCTTCCCGGGTGCGCGAGTCCCCTAGCAAATCCCGAAGGAATCGACTTCGTTATCGTTCGCGAGAATCTCGAAGATCTGTACATCGGTGCCGAAGGACAACTCACTGATCTGGCTCCACTCGCGCTTACCGGACGCAACATCAAAGGGTTTGTCCACGAAATGGGGGTTGGTCGGTACGCGCTCAAGGCCATCACCGAAGAGGGCACCGAGCGTGTCGTTCGATTTTCCTTCGAACTCGCGCGTAAACGGTCCGGTCAGCGAAAAGTAACCTGTGCGACGAAACACAACATGCTTCGCCAAAGCGATGGACTCTTTCTTGAGGTTGCCCGTGAAGTCGCGACCGACTATCCCGATGTCGAGTTTGAGTCATTTATCGTCGACGACTTTGCCTGCCGACTAATTCGCGAGCCGCAACACTACGACGTGATCGTTATGCCTAACCTCTACGGCGACATCTTGTCAGATGCTGCAGGTGGTCTCGTCGGGAGCTTAGGGTTGGCAGCTAGCGGATGTTTCGGCAACGACTACGCGTACTTCGAACCTGCCCACGGCACCGCACCCGACATTGCCGGGATGAACATTATTAACCCCACCGCGGCGCTTTTATCATCGACGATGATGCTGGATTACTTAGGGTTCACGGCCGAAGCCGTGAAGATCGAAGAGGCAATCGCACGCGTTTACTCGCGTGGCGACGTCCTAACTCCCGACCAGGGTGGTACCGCAACCACAACGGAGTTCGTTGCGGCGGTTACCCAGCAGCTTTGATGACAGAACCATTCTGGGAAGTTCACGAGGGTCGGGGGCCATTTCTGCTATTGGTCCACGGTTTTCTATCAAGTCGGTCACAGTGGCTGTCGAACCTCGGCGAATTACAGCAATATTGCCAACCTGTGGTGATGGAACTTTACGGTCACGGTCGTTCTCCATCACCTAACGAATCGGAGCAATACCGCGCGAGCGCGTACGTGGAGGCGATGGAAGCCATTCGAAGCGAACTGGGAACGTCGCAATGGTATGTGTGCGGCTATTCGTTGGGAGCCGCGTTGACGATCCGTTACGCCTTGACCTTTCCTGAGCGCATCTTCGGACATATCTTCACGAATTCAGCGTCAGCTTTTGCTGAGCCCGATACCGTTAGATCTTGGACCGCGAACGGTGCAAGTTCGGCAAATAAACTCCGGCAAGGCGGCGTAAAAGCAATCGAACGCATCCCCGTTCACCCGCGACACGCCCGGCGACTGCCCCGCCAAATTTACAATGCACTCGTCGCCGACTCGAAGCTTTTAGATGTCGACGGCGTTGCCAATACGCTCGAGCACACGATGCCCGGTTTGTCTGTTCGCCACGAACTTCATCTAAATACCCAGCCCGCGCTTCTAATCTGCGGTCGATTCGAAACTTCGTTCCAGTCACACCGCGAGTTCGCCGAAAAAAAGATGCCCCATCTTACCGTCCGGGAAACGGACACCGGACACGCCGTCAATATGCAGGGAGCGGAAACTTTTAATGCCGCCGTCGAAACATTTGTACAGTCCACCAGCTGACCAACAACGCCATAACGTCGATACTCAGATCGAGGAGCGGGCCATCGAGCTATTCCCAACGACCTCTTCCATGGCGTTTTGTCAGGCGTTATCTACATCCAATCCTCGGCTATCAAGAGGCGAGGGGCATGACCCTCTTCCGGGATGTTCTGAACAAGCAAGAACAACGGCATCGGATACGAATCGGCGATTCGTTTCGGTGTGAATGCAACGTTGAAGCGGAAGCCCGAGCGCAACAACATTTCGTCGTCAACGACATGCCCGAAGGTGTTATGCGGTCCCACCAATTGGGTAAACGTCCTTAGACTCGATATCACCGCAACTTGCAACAACTTGTAGTGGAATCGAGGACTTTTGGATCTGAATCTCCTCTTCGCCCAGGTTTGTCTGGAAAAGCACCCGGTCTTCGCGAACGTCCAATAGCGCTTCGACCCTCCCAGTCACCTGCAATTCCGCAAATTGGGCCTCCGGCGGAAACGCTGATCGCCCACGCACATGCGGTCGCGATAAGTCTCCCGATTCGATGGTGGTGACAAACGCATTGACGTCATCCACGTCGACTCGGCCATACAGAACCCCCTGCGGCAACGTCAGGACGTTCGGTGCAAATCGATGGCCTCCGAGATGGGTCGTTTGCCAAACACGTTCACCAACCAGTTCCTTCAAGCCCTCAAATGTGGGCAATCCATATCGCGCACAGCAAAAATCTCGCTGCCCATTAGTACATACGAAGTAAACATTTTCTCGCATCGGTATTAGATCCGCCGTGAGGACATCGATCTCACGCACGGCCTCGTAGTCGGCCACCTCGATGCGACCCACCGCATTATCCCGAGCAACAAACAACGTCGTCGTGCCTGCGTCGGTGTCGGGCCGACGAATGAATTGCGGCCGAGCTTTCAAGCCCTTTTCAGCACAATTCTCGACACTGGCCTCAAGCCATCGACTGGTTTCGTCGTCCAATCCGTTGTCTTCGATCGCTCTAGGTTTCCAGGATGATTTGTATTCAAGCAGTAGCCACAAATCGACAGGATCGGCCGTTCCTAACATCGGTTCACCCTGAGCGCGACTGAGGTCCGAGCAATATTCACGATCGCGTTTCATCGCCCGATTCTACCCTGTTGAACCCACGACCGCCGGCGTACGTTCCTGGTATCGAGATGATCGTTACCATCCAACGTTAAGCTTGATCACTTCGTTGCCAAGCGAAACCGAGCCTGACACACTCGGACGCATGAAGGACCGAGCCAGTACCGTCGGAGAACTCCGCGCCAGCGGCTACAACACACTCCCTGTCAAAGTTGAACTACGCCAAAACCTGATCAAGAAATTAAAGGCGGGCGACCCGCTTTTTCCCACCGTTGTCGGTTATGACGATACCGTCCTACCACAAATCACCAACGCCCTCCTTGGAGGACAGGACCTCATACTGCTGGGCGAACGGGGTCAAGCCAAATCTCGCTTAGTACGCAGTTTGGTTACGCTGCTCGATGAATTCGTTCCCGTTTTGGAAGGCGCAGAAATCCCCGAGAATCCCTACGATCCCATCACCGAAACCGGAAAACGGATCATCGCGGAAGAAGGAGATGACGCGATGATTAAATGGCTACATCGAGATGAGCGTTTTGGCGAGAAACTCGCGACACCCGACATCACCATCGCCGACCTGATTGGGGAAGTTGACCCCATCAAAGTAGCCGAAGGCCGTTATCTTGAAGACGCCATGACAATCCACTTTGGTTTAATTCCTCGAGTCAACCGAGGCATCTTTGCGATTAACGAACTCCCTGATTTAACCGAACGAATTCAGGTCGGAATGTTAAACGTCCTTGAAGAGCGCGACGTGCAAATCCGAGGCTTTCGAGTCCGACTGCCGTTGGACGTATTCCTCGTCGCAACCGCCAATCCCGAGGACTACACGAATCGCGGCCGTATTATCACGCCACTCAAGGATCGATACGGGGCGCAGGTCCGGACCCATTATCCCCAGGAAATCGCGCAAGAAATCTCCATCATGGAGCAGGAATCCACCGAACTCGATTTAGACGGTCACAACTTATACGTTCCCGCTTATATGAAGGAAATCATCGCAGAGATCACGCACCAGGCACGCCTTTCGCCGGACATTAATCAGCGCTCGGGTGTATCCGTTAGAGCATCAGTTGCGAACTATGAGGCGCTCGTCGCCAACGCTTTTCGACGGGCGCTTCGTCTAAGTGAAAAGAACATCGTGCCGCGGATATCCGATTTACCCTTTATCGTTCCTTCTCTGCACGGCAAGCTCGAGTTCGAAGCGATGGAAGAAGGCCAGGAAGACAAGATTACCGCTCGAATTTTTGTCGCTGCGATAAAAAAAGTGTTCGATCGGCATTTTGATGTCGGTGATATTGAATCCATCGCATTAGCGTTCAACGAGGGCTTGACTGTCGAGATCGGCGAAGCCGCAGAAACCGCAGACTACGCTGCAATCGTCAAACAGGTTGAAGGCCTCAAGGAAGCAGTAAAAGGCTTGTCGACACGTAAAGCCGAAGTGCCGGCTGCGGTCGAATTCGTGCTGGAGGGACTGCACCTGCACGAGTTACTCAACAAGTACACTGTCGGGCACAAAGCCTCCTTCTCGGGCTAGCTGACGATGCGTCGCATTGCCACACGTTTTCGCTACGGTTCGTGGGATGGCTCGCAACAAAACCCCTTGTCCGCAGACGACGTTCTCGGCGCAATCGCCGAGGACCTGATGGAATATGGGGACCTAAAGTGGGCAATGCGTAACCTTATGTCCCGCGGTATGCCGATGCCTGACGGCGGCTACATGCAAGGGTTACGCGACATGCTGAAACAGCTCCGAGACAAAAAACGTGAGCGCCTACAACAATTCGATCTCTCCAGTGTGATGCAGGACATCGAAAAAAAGCTCGCTGAAATCCTCGCGATGGAACAAAGCACCATCAACGAATGGCTCGATCAAGACAACCAAGAATTTGCCAACGACGTATTGCAGAAAATTGCTGAGCGGAGCCAAAAAACGTTGGATGAACTCCCCAACGATCCTGCCGGAAAGATGAAGGCTCTAGAAACCTACGAATTTCTCAACCCGGATGCCCAAAGGAAATATCTCGAGCTCTTAAACGAACTGCGCAAAGCGATGGCACAAACGTTCTTCCAGAATGTCGAAAACATGGTCAAAGACCTTTCGGACGGTGATATCGAGCGAATGAAAGACATGGTCCAAGCCATGAACGACATGTTAGTCAAGAAAATCGCCGGCGAGGACCCAAAGTTTGAAGACTTCATGGACAAATTCGGCGACATGTTTGGAGACAACCCTCCTAAAACGCTTGACGAATTGCTCGACCAAATGCGTCGCCAGATGGCCGCGTCACAGTCGTTAATGAACTCGTTGACCTCCGAGCAACAGCAACAACTCCAGGCATTAATGTCGGATCGCTTAGGTGACCCAGAGCTTGAATCCGCCCTCAGAAAACTAACGCAAGAAATGGATTTCCTTGATCCGCAAGGATCCCGCTACCGCTTCGAGGGTACGGAGCAAGTGGATCTCGATGCCGCCATGGAACTCATGGACGAAATGCACCAGATCGACGACCTCATGGCCCAAGTACAAGCAGCAGAGCGCGGCGGCGACCCGGACCATATTGATAGCGAGCTGGTGGAATCACTTCTGGGCGACGACGCGGTGGAGTCCATCGACGACCTAAAGAAATTACTCGATGCGCTCGAAGAAGCCGGTTACGTGCGACCCACCGGCGACGACAAGTGGGAGATAACACCTCGTGGATCGCGAATGATCGGGCAACGTGCACTTGGTGAGATCTACGCGCGACTGCGACGACAAAGCTTGGGTAACCACGCCATACCCGAAGAAGGCCGTTTTGGTGAGCGTCTTGAGCAGACGAAGGCACACGAATTCGGCGATCCCTTTCATTTACATATGCCGCGGACGATTCGCAACGCCATCGATCGGGACGGTCCGCGCACACCCGTTCATCTGCGTCACGAAGATTTTGAGATTTATCGGTCCGAACAAGTCACGTCTACGGCAACCGCAATGCTCGTGGACCTTTCATGGTCGATGGCGTTACGCGGTTCGTTTCAATCTGCGAAGAAAGTCGCGCTCGCACTACACAACCTCATCACGTCCCAGTACCCACGCGATTCTTTTTACATCATCGGTTTTGCCGCTTATGCACGGGAGCTAAAAGCCCACGACCTGCCGTTCCTCCAATGGGACGAGTATTTACTCGGCACAAACATGCAACACGCGCTGCTGTTAGCAGAACGATTGTTGGCAAAACACGACGCCTCGACCAAACAAGTCATCATGATCTCTGACGGCGAACCGACCGCCCATCTCGAAAAGGGACAAGCACAATTTGCTTATCCACCAACATCCGCGACCATCCGCGAGACGTACAAGGCGGTCAAACGTTGCACGCAAAAGGGCATCGCCATCAACACATTCATGCTTGACGCCAACCAGTACTTGAAGGAATTCATGGACGACATCGCTCGTATCAACGGTGGCCGCGTGTTTTACACATCGCCCGAAAAATTAGGCGAGTACATTCTCGTCGATTACGTTCAGCATAAACGCAAGAAACTCGCTGGCCGCTGAGTCAATTATTACGCGATGGTTCGCCCCGACGATTTCCTATTACCGATCAATAGGACCGCGGGAGTTCCAGTACATGCTCCGTCACGTAGTTCAGTATCATTTCCTGGGAAATAGGCGCGATTCGCATTAAACGCGCTTCCCGCCAGTATCGTTCAACGTGGAATTCGCGCGCATAGCCAAAGCCGCCGTGGGTTTGCACCGCCTGATCCGCCGCCTGAAACGCGGCGTCCGCGGCCAACCACTTCGCCATGTTTGCCTCAGCGCCGCAAGGTTCGCCGTTGTCGAGTAACCATGACGCCTTCCTAATCATCAATTCCGCTGCATCGAGCCGCATCTGTGCCTCGCCCAACGGGAAGGACACTCCTTGGTTCTGACCGATTGGCCGACCAAATATTTCCCGTTCCTTGGCATAACCGACGGCTCGGCGCATTGCCGCACGACCGATGCCAAGTGCTTCTGCAGCAACGAGGATGCGCTCAGCATTGAGGCCGTCCAATAAGTATCGAAATCCCTTACCTTCCTCGCCAACCCGGTCCGTCCGATGCACCGGAAGATCGTCGTAGACGACCTCACACGAGGCGACCGCATTGCGTCCGACTTTATCGATGGGTGAAATGGTGACCTCAGGGCGTTGCAATTCAGCCAACAACAACGTCATCCCCTCGGTTCGCTTGGCGACCGCATCCTTCGATTCGGTGCGCACCAATAGCAGGACGCGTTCTGAATCCAATGCCTTGGTGGTCCATACCTTACGTCCTTTGACCAAGTAGTGATCGCCATCTAGACGAGCTGCGGTCTTAATCGACGTGGTGTCCGTACCGGCATCCGGTTCGGTTACACCAAAAGCCACATGAAGGTCGCCCGCTGCCACACGAGGCAAATATTTTTGCTTCATGTCCTCAGAACCATACTTGACGACCGGATGCATCCCAAAGATCGACAAGTGGATGCCACTCGCACCGTTCATGGCTGCTCCCGACGCAGCCACTTCTTCTAGTACGATCGATGCTTCGGTAATACCCCGACCCGAACCGCCGTACTGTTCGGGGATCGCAATACCAATCCAACCAGCCTCCGCTAACGCGTTGTAGAAGTCCCAAGGGAAAAGGTGTTCGTTGTCGCATTTCGACCAATATTCGTCCGGGAAGTCCGTGCAAATCTTGCCGATGGCATCACGAATAAGTTGGTGTTCGTCAGTCGTTTCAAAGTCCATGCCCCGAGGTTAGCATGGCCAAAGAACGCTGACAGGGCTGACGAGAACATTGTCTGGAAAGTATTTTGAAGAGTTGGAAGTCGGTCTAACATTTGATCACGAACCAGGTCGGACGGTGACTGAAACCGACAACCTGCTGTTCACCGCGCTGACGCAAAATCCACAACCGCTTCATCTCGACGCTGAATTTGCCAGCCAATCCATACACGGCAAGATATTAGTCAACAGCATTTTCACCCTAGGACTCGTCGTTGGTTTGTCTGTTGCCGATACCACCCTCGGTACCACCCTCGGCAACCTCGGATTTGATCAAACGACCTTTCCGCACCCAGTTTTCATCGGCGACACCATCCGCGTCGCTTCGAAAGTCGCCGACCGGCGGGCCAGCCGATCCAAACCCGATCGGGGCATCGTCACCTTCGAACACACTGGCACCAATCAACGCGGTGAAATTGTCTGCTCCTGCCGCCGCGGGGCCATGATGATGCGAAAACAAACATGATCGCCGAATCGCGCACGCGGTTACGACGCTCGATGCACTTTGTCCCTGGTGCCAACGAGAAAATGTTACTCAAGTCCCTTGCGAGCGAAGCCGACAGCCTCGTTCTCGATCTCGAAGACGCGGTCATCCCTGAACAAAAAACTCGAACCCGCCAAACCATCGCCGATTGGCTTCGCGAGATCGACTTTGACACGAAAGAAGTGACGGTAAGGATTAATCCGCTCGACACGCCCTGGGGCTTCGACGACCTCAAAGTGACCATGGAAAATCCTCCTGACGCGTACGTGATACCCAAACCGAGTCACGTTACTGATCTCGATCTTATCGATACGGAGTTGACTCAACTCGAACGGTTTTACGGACACCCTCGACGTAGCGTCGGGCTGATACTGATCACTACAGAGACTCCTGCAGGGGCGCTGAACCTTCCGACCTTCGGTACTTGTCCACGCATTGTGGCAATGTCTTGGGGTGCCGAGGATCTGTCTGCCGCGCTTGGGGCGCCGCGAAACCGCGACAAACACTCCGACTACCTCAGCGTATATGAATATTGCCGTCAACAGACCCTGCTCTGTGCCGTTGCGACGGGGGTTCAACCAATCGACTCTGTCTTCGTCGATCTCGCCAACCAACAGGCCTTTGAACGCGAGTGTTACGAAGGTTCCTCACTTGGATTCACAGGAAAAATTACGATCCACCCGGATCAAATACCCATCGTCAATTCAGCGTTTACACCTACCGATGCAGACGTTGACTTGGCACAACGACTAGTAGAAGCCTTCGAGGAAGCCGAAACCGAAGGGAAATTGGCGTTTCGTTTCGAAGGTCAAATGGTCGACGCACCCCACGTCAATCGAGCGCGCGCGTTGCTGCAACGAGCATGCCAAGCCAGAGGACCCGAATAATGCTGGAATTGAACACGGATCGGATGCGAGCCGAGATAGCCGATGGAATCGGCTGGATGACATTCAATAATCCGTCCCGTCACAACGCACTGTCCCTCGAGATGTGGCGAGCCATAGGTGAAATCGTCAGCCATTTCGAAGGTGATAAAGACGTCCGAGTTATCGTCATGACAGGCGCCGGCGGCAAGGCGTTTGTTTCGGGTGCAGACATTAGCGAGTTCGACAAACAACGGTCGAATTCGGAACAAAAAGAGGAATACGCTCGTATCTCTGCGTCCGGTAGTCACGCCTTAGCCACGGTCACCAAACCCCTCATCGCCATGGTTGAGGGCTACTGCATAGGTGGCGGTCTCGCGACTGCGTTGGCTGCAGACATACGCTTCGCGAGCCCTGACTCGTCCTTCGGCATTCCGGCGGCCAAACTCGGCCTCGGTTACGAATACGCAGGGCTTGCGAAACTGGCTCGCGTGGTTGGGCCGGCACGCGCCCGCGATATTCTGTTTTCCGCCAGGTTCCTGAGCGCTGAGGAAGCCCAAAACGCTGGCCTCGTGCAATTCATATCGCCCCGCGACCGAATTCGAAACGACGTCATCACGTACGCTAAGCAAATCGCGACGAATGCGCCCCTGACCGTGGCGGCGGCCAAGGCCGCCATCAACGCTTATGAAAGAGGCGGTCAGATCGATGACGTCGAAGCAGTTGAAGCCTTAGTGAGCGCTTGCTTTGACTCTGACGATTATAAAGAGGGTCGACGCGCGTTCGCCGAAAAGCGACCGCCCGAGTTCACCGGTCGCTAAGTTTCCGCAGCCGCCAACTCTGGGTAATTAGGCCCGATCAAGAATTGCCTTTGACTCAACACCCAATAGATTGAAGTACAGGAGGGCGCATGGATGACAACGTTGTAACTGCTGGAGTCGTCGTTATCGGCAACGAAATTTTGTCGGGACGTACACAGGACACCAACTTGCAATTCATCGCGAAATATCTCGTTGGTAAAGGCATCTCGATTGGGGAGGCCCAGGTTGTACCAGACATCGAATCCATCGTCGTACGGACAGTGAACGATTTCCGTGCACGCTTTGACTACGTGTTGACAACGGGTGGCATTGGACCAACTCATGATGACATCACAACCGACTGCATCGCCGCCGCCTTTAACGTTGGTGTCGTCGTCAACGCCGACATCGAAACCCGTATTAGGAACCGTCCTGCCCAGACGACGTCATGGCTTCCCGCCTGCGTATGGCGAGAGTTCCGGAGGGTGCAACATTAATTGACAATCCAACTGGAGGACCACAAGGCTTTGCCATCGAGAACGTGTACGTCATGGCAGGGATTCCCTTGGTTATGCAAGCGATGCTGTCGACAATCGAATTTCGTGGCGGCGCGATCGTCCACTCTCGATCCGTTACGGCCCACCTAGGCGAAAGCGAAATCGCCGATGACCTTACATCTATACAAGAAACGTATTCACAGATCGATATCGGTAGTTACCCTTTCTATCGC
>JAKUTI010000085.1 GCA_022448765.1 Pseudomonadales bacterium | reverse complement strand
CCCCCCATAACGGTAATGGAACCGGAAGCACGACCGGCTCGCTCGCAATATCCATCGTATTCAGCGCGCAGCTCGCCGACACGCTCCGGTTCAAGACCCATGGGAATCCAACCATCGCCAAACCGTGCGGCCCGTTGAAGAGCATGGGGCGCTTTGCCACCAACTAACACAGGCGGCTTAATCGGTCTCGGCTTGAAAAGAAATCGTTGGTCATTGAGTTCGACCTCGTCGCTTTCGAAACACGAGTTCAGAATTTGCAGCGTCTGGTTGGAAATAGTCCCGCGCTGCTTTCGATCCAGTCCCAGTGCGCGAAATTCAGCGCTCATCCAACCGATTCCAACCCCTAGGAGCACTCGACCCTGGGACAGCTCTTGGAGACTTGCGACTTGTTTAGCCGTCATCAAAGCGCCACGGTATGGAAGGATCAGAACACCCGTGCCGAGAAGAATGCGATTGGTTGCACCCGCAATCCAAGCCAATGTAATCAAGGGGTCAACGTATCGGCCACCCGAACCCTCGGCATCATCCGGTGGGATCGCAATATGATCTGTGATCCAAAGCGATTCGAGACCGCCCGCTTCCGCAAGAGCCGCACACCGGGCAATAACTGGTGCTTCTGATTCTGCGCCCATATTGCGTAACGTGACTCCAAGTTCCATCGTTATTCCCTACCCATTCAACCAAGCCCAACGTTGATCCTAGCCCGAAACGAACGCTACGCTAGCAAAAAGCACACCATTCCAACGAGCCCAATCAGAAAGGATTCTCAAGCATAATCGGCGGACACTCCGTTCAACGCCAAAACATCACCTAACCTCATGACCAACATGAATGTCCAAAATACGATCCCAACGCAATTGCCGAGTCTATTCAGTCCGCGATGAACGAGTTAGACCGCGGGAAAAATGTGCTGGTCAGTTTACTCGCGTTTACCAGCGGCTTCGTGATCATGTCGCTCGAACTGCTCGGTGGACGATTGCTCGCTCCTTATTTTGGGAGCGGCATCTACGTTTGGGGGAGCGTTATTACGGTGTTTATGCTCGCGCTTTCAGCCGGTTACCTAACTGGGGGTTGGTTATCGCTGTTCAACCCATCGCTCAAGCGTTTTTCGCTCATTTTCTTTGCGTCGGCGGCCACGCTCTCCCCGCTCGCGCTGATAAACGAATTCCTGATGGCAACGGTTTTCGAGGCTGTCACCGATCCTCGATGGGGGTCGCTCCTAGCAGCGCTCATTCTTTTTGCTTTCCCCACCTTCATTCTGGGTTTGATCTCGCCTTACGCCGTTCGCTTACTGGTCGTCGACGTTGATCGGGCTGGCAACACCGCCGGTAGATTGTATTTTGTTTCGACCATCGGTAGCGCCCTTGGAACCCTCGCAACAAGCTTCTACTTTGTGCTCTGGTTTCAGATGAACACGATCATTTTCATACTCTCCGGTGCCCTGCTACTGTTCGGCTTTGTTTCGTGGGTGGCGGCACGAAGAGGATGAAGCTATCCACCACGATCTTCCTTGCGGTTGTTGGCTTGTTCCTGGGCGACCCACTCGAGGGTCGAATTGTTCACCGTGAACAGTCTTTGTATCAGACGATTCTAGTTGATGACACGGGTACCCGCCGTTGCCTTCAATTCTCCGTCCGGCGGGATCAACGCAATCAAAGCTGTATCGACCTAAAGCATCCTCGACAGATGGTGTTTACGTATACCCAAATGATGATGGCAGGTCTTCTGCTGGCTCCAGATCCCCAACGAATACTAATGATCGGTCTCGGAGGGGGGACCTTGCCGCTCGCGCTCAACGACCTTTTTCCAAATGTGCGTGTAGACGTAGTTGAAATCGACTCCGCCGTTGTACGAATCGCCCGAGAATTTTTTGGTTTCCAAAGCAGCGAACGCATAAAGGTGTTCGAAATGGACGGACGTATCTTTACCAAGCGAGCGATAATACGCGGCGATCAATACGACCTAATCTTCCTCGACGCATTCACCGGCGACTACATTCCCGAACACTTGATGACTCGAGAATATCTGGAGGAAACTCGCAAGCTGCTCGGCGCGAACGGGACACTGGTCGCCAACACATTTTCCCAGAGTCGTCTCTACGATCACGAATCGGTGACGTATGCGGCCGTTTTTGGAGATTTTTTCAACTTCAAGCAGTACCCGAGCAGCAATCGGATCATTTTAGTACCGATGGCCGGCTTGCCCGAGCTCGATTTGTTGCAGACTCGCGCCAAGAGCTGGCGCAAGCGCCTTCGACCGTACCGAATTCCAATTCACAATTACCCCGACCATATGTATCGAACGATCGACTGGGATCCCGCAGCTCGCGTCCTTACGGATCAATATGCACCCGCGAACCTTCTGCGCACGCGTAACCGGCGCCCCTAACGAACCCGAAGTGCTCCGTTTGAGCTGCAAATCCAAATGCTGGAGCGTATGGTCAGACGATGTTTAACTGGTCTTTTCCATACGACTCCCGCAGGGCACCGGTCTTCGCGCGAAACGTCGTCGCAACGTCTCAACCACTCGCAACTCAGGCTGGTATCGACATGCTTAGGCGTGGAGGCAACGCGATTGACGCGGCAATTGCAACCGCAATCACGCTCACCGTCGTCGAACCGGCGATGAACGGCGTCGGTAGCGACGCGTTCGCCATTGTCTGGGACGGGGACAGTTTGACCGGAATCAACGGTTCAGGGAAATCCCCGGCTGCCTGGAACCCCGATCGTTTTGAGGGTCCTAACATGCCTACGCAAGGATGGGATTCGGTCACGGTGCCAGGTGCCGTCAGTACGTGGATCGCGTTATCGAAAAAATTTGGGGAGCTGCCGTTCGAAGATCTTTTTGAGCCAGCCATTCGGTACGCTCGTGACGGGTTCCAAGTTGGCACCAAGACGTCTTCCATTTGGTCGTGGTCGGTTGATTCGTTCACACACTTCGACAACTTTCAAAAGCACTTTGCGCCTCGGGGAAGAGCGCCTGATCCCGGCGAAGTGTTCTTACGTCCGGACCTTGTCGATACGCTCTTGGACATCGCACACACAGAGGGGGAGTCGATGTACCGCGGACGACTCGCCCAAGCAATTGTCAGCCAGAGCCAGCACGAAGGGGGGGCGATAACCCTTGACGATCTCGCCGATCATAGCGTGGTGTGGACCAACCCTATCGCCCAACCGTACCGAAATGTCGTCCTTCATGAGATTCCACCCAACGGGCAAGGACTCGCAGCCCAAATCGCCCTCTCCATCCTCGAACATCTGGACGTTCATTCGATCGAAGCTGGGTCGGCAGACTGGATCCATTTCCAAGTCGAGGCGATGAAAATAGCCATCAGAGCTGCGTTTGACCACTTCGCTGATCCGAAAGCCATGACCGTACCTCCCGGCGAGTTGCTCGAGCCGGGTTCAATCGCCCGAGCAGCGAACGCAATATCCGAACACACCGCACTAAAGTTGCCACCTATTGCGTTGCCAGTTTCTGCAGACACCGTCTATTTAGCAGCTGCGGATGCCGACGGGCGCATGGTCTCGATGATCCAGTCAAACTACCGCGGCTTCGGCTCTGGAGTTGTGATCGATGGCACAGGAATTTCCATGCAGAACAGAGGAAGCGGCTTCGTGCTTACGCCCGGTCATCCAAACATGGTGGATGGTGGCAAACGCCCGTTCCACACAATTATCCCCGGGTTCGTCACGCGAGCTGACGGCAACCCTGCGATGGCATTCGGTGTGATGGGTGGCCACATGCAGCATCAGGGCCACGTTCAAATGGTTACCCGCATTTTCGACCACGGCGAAAATCCTCAAGCCGCGTCAGATGCTCCACGTTGGCACGTTAGCCCAGATTACCGTCTCGCCTTGGAAAAAGGCACGTCGTCAATTACCGTCAAATCCCTTAAAGAACGGGGCCACGAGACAGCTGTCGTGCAAGATGAAGGGCTTTTCGGCGGCGCTCAGCTCATTTGCCGGCTCGACGACGGCTACTGCGCAGCGTCGGATCACCGAAAGGAGGGGATGGCGGCTGGGTTCTAGCCGGCAACCCATTTCACGACCCATTCGAATCGAACGAACTATTCGGATGGTTCCGTCGGATCAAGCTTCAGCGATGCCGAATTCATACAGAACCGGAGCCCCGTCGGCTCTGGTCCGTCCGGGAAAACATGACCAAGATGAGCATCGCACTTAGAACATAGAACTTCTGTACGTAGCATAAACATTGTTCGATCTTCTTTGGTGTCAACGACATCGCTATTAATCGGCTCGTAAAAGCTAGGCCAACCACTTCCCGAGTCATACTTCGTTCTTGAATCAAAAAGGGGTTCACCACAGCATCGACACAGATATTTCCCTGGTGTTTTGGTTTCACAGTATTCACCGGTAAATGCTTGTTCTGTCGCCGCTCGCCGCGTGATTTCGTATTCCTCGCTCGATAACTCGGCCCGCCATTCATCGTCCGATTTAATAACCTTACTCATATTAAGGTCTCCTGCTAAAATACCTGGTTGCCTGCACTAGATTTTACGGACCCGTCAGCGGTATGCAAAGTAACGAGAAGCAACCGAATAATGCGATCGAACTGACTCCTATCGGACAAAAACCGATCGTTAAGTCGTCGAAACTTGATGATGTCTGCTACGAGATTCGGGGACCCGTCATGCGGGAGGCGGAGCGACTGGAGGAAGAGGGTCATCGAATTCTCAAATTAAACATTGGTAACCCAGCGCCCTTCGGATTCGATGCCCCCGAGGAAATATTGCGCGACGTCATCCACAATCTTCCGAACTCTCAGGGATATGAAAACTCAAGGGGGCTTTATTCGGCGCGTAAGGCCGTGATGCAGGAATGCCAGAAGATCGGAGTGGCCGACGTCGAAGTCGATGACATTTTCCTCGGCAACGGGGTGAGCGAACTCATCGTCATGGCCATGCAAGGTCTGTTAAACGACGGTGACGAAATTCTCATTCCATCGCCAGATTATCCACTTTGGTCGGCCGCCGTTCGTCTTAGTGGCGGCAAGCCAGTCCATTATCGATGCGACGAGCGTTCAGATTGGCACCCCGATGTCGCTGATATGCGCCGTAAAACGACTCGTAGAACCCGCGGAATCGTCATCATTAATCCCAATAACCCCACGGGCGCTGTCTACGAGAAGCAGGCACTGAACGAAGTTGTAGGTTGGGCAAGGCAAAAAGACCTCGTGTTATTTTCCGACGAGATTTACTCGAAAATCTTGTACGACGACGCCCAGCACGTACCCCTTGGATCGCTTTCTGAAGACGTACTTACGTTAACGTTCAACGGGCTGTCGAAAGCATACCGCGTTGCAGGCTTCCGAATGGGGTGGATGGTCGTTAGTGGGCCCAAACACAGAGCGGATGACTATCTGGAGGGCTTGAATATTCTTGCCTCAATGAGACTTTGTGCAAATGTCCCTGCCCAACATGCCATCCAAACCGCTCTTGGCGGATACCAAAGTATCGACGAATACCTAAAACCCGGCGGTGCCCTGTGCGAACAAAGGGATGCCGCCTACGCGTGTCTGAATGAGATCGAGGGTCTTGCTTGCACTAAGCCTAAGGGTGCTTTCTATCTATTTCCAAGCATAGACACGAAACGTTTCAACATCTCTAACGACGAGAAATTCGTGCTCGACTTACTTCAGCAGGAAAAAATTCTCGTGGTGCAAGGTAGCGGTTTTAATTATCCGGAACCCGACCATTTCCGTATCGTTTTTCTTCCGCGAGCTGAAGAGCTCGCTGGCTCGATCAATCGTATTGGACATTTTCTCGAACATTACAGGCAATCCTAGATACCACGATCGGTTTGGCTGCGTCGCATAAGCAGGAATGTCGTCCTCTTCACGCGGACCGGCGCCGATAATGGCCAACTTTAAGCCCGGCTTCTGAATTCGCCTCATCAAAGTCTGTCGATGTTCGAAGCCAATCTTGCAACACAAGTCCAGCACCCCACCGAGCCACCTGCTCCTCGATAAATCGTCGGCCCAGAAACGGGGAATTAAGACAGACCAGTAGGTCCCCACCAGGTTTGACTAGCTTCGTTAAACGCTTGATTACCCGTCCATAGTCGCTTTCGGCGACGAAACTCCCTCGTTGTCGCGTTGGTGGATCGCAAATCACTATGTCGTAAGGACCAGGCTTGCTGATTTTTCCCCACGACCGAAATACGTTGTGCGCTAACAATTTAACTCGGCCCAAGTCGAGTCGATTAACCCGATGATTGTCACGACCCCAATCAAGCGCCGCCCGGCTCATATCATTGTTAACTACAACCTCAGCACCCCCCGCTATCGCGCATACCGAAAAAGCGCACGTGTAGGCGAAAAGATTCAGGACTTTTTTTTGATAGGCGCGTTCACGAACCCATTCGCGGACGGGCGCTATGTCCAAAAACAGTCCCACATTCTGAGAACGGTATGGGCGTATGTGAAAAGCCAATCCGCTTTCCTCAACCAAAAAGGTTTCTGGAACATGACCCATCACGCTCTTTGCGGCCGTCTCTCGTCCGCGACGCTTCTGAAGGAGTACACCCGCGACTTCCGGGTGGCCTGAAAGCGCGGTGACGATCTCAGGATATTCGCCTCCGTCGAAAGACCCGATGAAAAGATAGGGAGGGTACCAATCGACCGTGACGTGGCGATACCCCTGATAGTTTCCACCCCGACCATGTAGCAGGCGCCTGGGTCCCTCCGCTGTCTCGAGCCTTGAGCGACAAATCTGAATCGCCTCAGTCACAGAGGTCATTCCTACACATGCGTCACGTCGTTTCCTCGCTCAAGCAACGAGATCGGCGACCCATTCTGCAATGGCGAGTGAAGCTGTCAATCCCGGCGACTCAATTCCAAGTAAATCAACGTATCCCGAAACGCCAGTCTCTGCTGGACCATTGATTATGAAATCCGATGTCGGCGCATTGGCCGGAGCTAATTTTGGTCGAATTCCCGTATAACCCGGATGCAAACGAGTAGCATCAAGGTCCGGGTAGTAACGTCGGATTGCATCGATAAAGCGTTCTAGATTGGACGTTTCAAAGGTGTAGTCCGGGCCATCGATCCAAGCCACATCCGGACCAAACCGGGTCTGATGAGCAAGATCAAGCGTCACATGCACACCAAGTCCACCAGGTTCAGCCACGGGGTATATCAATCGATTAAAGGGCGACAAACCCGAAAGTACGTAATAGTGGCCCTTGGCAAAATAACCGCGGTCGGTGGGCCCCGTGAGCGGCGAGAGTGCGGGCGCGCCAAGTCCGCTTGAATTGACTAGCACCGTCGGGGCCAATTCGAACCCATCGCAAACAACGATCAGGCCCGAATCCGTAGTTATCTTGGAAACTTCCGTGTGGTAGGAAACGACGCCATTGTGCGCTTCAAGGTCTCCTAGCAAACTCAACATGTATGCATGGCTGTCGATGATACCGGTGCTACGCGAATGGATTCCGGCTCGGCATGCGACCGCGGGTTCTAACCTTTCCACGTCCCGTTGCGAGAGCCATGTAAGCTCACCGGCCCCATTCTCTTTCGCCTGTCGCTGATACTCGCGCAATGCGTCGAATTGCTGAGTCGTCGTTGCAACGATTATCTTGCCGATTCGTTCATAAGGAACGTGATACCTCTCACAGTATTCGTACAGGAGTTCTTTTCCCCGAACGCACGTCCGCGCTTTCACGGAGCCCGTCGGGTAATAAATTCCAGCATGAATTACTTCGGAATTTCGGCTCGAGGTTTCGGTCCCAAAAGATTCGTGGCGCTCTAGTACAAGGACCTCTCGCCCGGCGCGGGCAAGCGCTCGAGCAACGCTAAGGCCGACGGCGCCCGCACCGATGACGAGGCAGTCGCACTTCTCAGCCACCTGCCGCCAACCCAAGGTTTCCTTGTCTTTCGTTGAGGAGCGCAGTCACGAATTTTTGGGCTCGCTCGGGCAGGCCCAATCGACGTCGTTCGCGGGCACGTATAAGAATCCGATGGCTAAAAGTGTCCAAACCATTGATTGGCGCGTCGACGTCGTCTGCGCTTGGTTGAAACCGCAGGCCTGCCGCTTCCGAGAACAGCAATTCCATCGACTGGGCTTCAACTTCGGCGGCTTCGAATCGCACGCTATCCACTTGCGTTCGTGGGGGTGGTGAATAGAAATACCCGTAATCTTTGAGCCGTCGGCGACGTTGACCAGCAATGCACCAATGCGCAGCTTCGTGCAATGCGCTGGCCGCGTAGTCTTGCCTGTATTGTATTTCTGCTATTCGCACACCAGGAATGTACAGCGGTTCGGCGTGACCTCCGTTCATCACGACCTTGTGATCAACAAACACCAGGTTAAATACCCGCGCAACATCGGAATGGTTTAAGGCGCGCATTCGATCGACTCCAACATCTCAATATAACGATCGCTCAAATAGGCACGTCCCCGAAGGAGATGGTCCAAATACCAACATGGCGGTTTTAGGGATGATGAAACGACCTCCGGATTGGCAAGATACGTCCAGGCAGCCCGTTCTTCACCTTGCGAATCGACCGTCACAACTTCCCTGCTGTAATTGGTCGGCACATGCTCGAAAACATCCATCTTCTCGATTTCACTTGGGGTTTCAAGTTGATAGAGGACGCCTTCGACCAGTCCACCAACTTCCGCCACGACGTTCGCGTGCCCCGCCCCTTTTTGTTCCCGCGAACGCTTGTTGAAACGTAAGACATGGTCGACGAGGGTCGCAGACGATATCTCAGTAAAACGAATTCCCCGATCAACAACCCGGACAGGGTCCATATTGCTACCGTAAGCAAAGTAGTGTTTTGGGTCCAATTTATTCAGTCGTCAACCTTTCTTAATGACGTACTTAAAAACATCGCCGTCGACCGAATCCTCAACCAACTGGTGGCCCATAAATCGACAGAAATTAGTGAAGTCTCTTTTGGTCGACGGATCGGTGGCCTCAATGCGTAGGGTTTCGTCCGACGCCATATCGCGAATTCTGTTCCTCACAAGCATAAGAGGCTCGGGACACAACAACCCCCTAGTATCGATTTCATGGTCAATTTCGGTCACGATGGGCGATCTTAGCCGAATCAACCATCACGAACACGCTATTGGAACCACTCTTAACAACCAGACACACATCCGACCTGCACAGCTCGGGGACGAAATGTCGATGATTTGCGGTCCATCAGGGATGGAAGGCCCGCTGAAATTCAGCATTTTTCGATGGTGTCTAGAACCGTCCACGTCTAATCAGCGACGTTGTGTGTGGATCCTCTTCGCCCTTGTCATACATGCGGCAGCGTCAACAGCCAACGACGCTTCAATTACAGAATCAACACTAAGGACGGCCGACGTATTGATTCTTGATGGCGTGAATGGCGGCACCGAATCGCTTGAGATCGCCAAAGACCAAATTGAGACGGGCGAATACGAAGAGGCGATCCAACTGGCCGAAAGGGAGATCGGCCGAACCGAGGCCAATCGAGGTCGTTACGACATTGCGCTAGTCGAACCTTTGGTGGTCCTAGGAGATGGACTGACCGGTTACGGTGACTACGAAAGTGCACTCAAGGCGTACGATCGTGCACTCCATGTAACGCGGGTGAATACCGGACTACATGATCCCAACCAGGTAGCCGTGGTCTACAGAGAAGCCAACGCCTATTACGCCAAAGGTGATATCGCGACCGCCAACGATCGGCACGAATACGCTTACCATGTGCTAGAACGGAGTTTCGATCAACAGGAGGACGAAAGCGCGCTCATCCCAGGTGCTTTCGTCCTCGCCAATTGGTACACCAAGACCTACAACATCTTTATGGCACGGACCTTCTTCGAGAAAGCTCGCGTCCTGGCCGAAACTCATTACGATGAGGGCCACCCGATCCTTATCGAGGCCCTACGCGGGATTGCAAACACATACCGGTTGGAAAAATTCGCGCCGGCAGAGATCCCGAACATTGAGGAGATGGTGGCGAGCAGGCGAAAAAGCGCCACCAACATTAGTCGACTTCCGCCGACACGCATAAACAACTTTCGGGAAGGCGAAGCCGCCCTAATCGAAATCGTAAAAATGTTACTCGCACAAGGCAATGCGGATATCGAGGAGGTTAGCCAAGCAAAACTTGACCTCGCGGATTGGTATCTTCTTTTTCAACAAAATAAGCGTGCGTACGTCCTCTACGAAGACGTGTGGCTCTCTTTTGAAGACCACTCTTCGTCGAACTTTATTGCTCGTGAGCTTAGATCCCCCAAACCCATATATTTGTCGCTTCCACAAGATCGGCAAGCGTCTCCAACTGCGACACCAACTAGGGCAACCGAGGGCATCGTGGAGCTTTCGTTCACCGTCACCGAACGTGGGTCGGTGACCAACTTGGTGACCGAACGTGCGGAGCCGTCGGGAAGCGATTTTTTGGTTCGTAAACAAGCCCGTAAGGCGCGGTATCGACCAGCCTTCGTTGATGGCAAGCCGGTATCCACGCCTGATATCCGGCTCTCACACACCTTTGATTACTACCCGAAGCGAAGTTCTCGCAACGCCAACGACTAA
>JAKUTI010000084.1 GCA_022448765.1 Pseudomonadales bacterium | reverse complement strand
TACGAAAGAGAGTGGTGGGTCGAGGACGCGCCGGTGCAGGCGGTGCCGTTAACAGGCAAGGCCGGTTCACTCGCCATATGGCACGGAAGTCTGTGGCACGGTTCGAAGCCACGAAGCGCCGACGGCATGCGCATCACCCTGCCATTCATTTACGGACGTAGCTACCTGCAGACCATACACGACTGGCCAACCGCTCTGGCCCAAGGCGACAACGCCAAGTGGCTGGAGAAATATCCGGAACTCAGTGAGCTTCTCGGATGTTGGCATCCCTACCCGACCGACCGTGATGGCCCAGACGTACCCCAGTCTAAAAAAGGCGACCCGCGGATGATCAGAGTCGGCGACAACATCTACGCGTAACAACAGTCGAAATGGTGCTTCTCCTGGGGGACCACCGGGTAGTCGCCGGTCAACGTATACCTCCCTATTCCTTTGACTAGTCGAAGTGATTCGGGAGCCGAAACGTCATCTCGCTTAGGGCCACGGTATCGTTGCTTTGGTGTTGAGCCATGATCGAGAGCAATTAGCTCATCGGTGCCAGGCTATGGGACGCCGAGCCGATTACAATGCTTTCAGTCCTTCGTAAAAACCCATACCCAAACTACGGGCACGCACATCACCTAGCAGGTCGTTGCTCATCTGATTCATCACGTAAGAAAAACAAGCCCGATGCGAATGATCCAAAGTGATGGATGAGCCGCCCGCGCCGCCCCAAAAACAACCCTTGGTGCCTTCGGGTGCGCCCCATGCTTCGGGGCCACCAATGCCAATACCTAGACCATAACCTATGCCATGAGGTGTACCCACACCGGCGATTTCACCCTGATCGTTGAAAATTCGGTCAATGGTCTTTTGCGACATCAACGTAACACCGAACGCTGAGCCACCGTTGGCCACGGCAGTTTGGGCTCGGACCACGCCTCGGGCATTTCCGTGCCCGTTGGCAGCCGGACTTTCTGCCTGCCGCCAACCAGCAGAATTCCATACCGCTTGAGAAAGTTCTGGCGTCCCGTCGACGCGCCCCTGGTAGAAATCCGGAATTTCCACGCCGTCTGGCATCTCCATGGGCCCACCGTCAAGTATTTCCGCGGTTCGATCGAATTCGACTGGGTCTAGACCAATATGGAAATCCGCCTCCACGCGCCTGGCGACACGCTCACGAAAAAAAGAACCCAACGACAACCCGGAAATACGCCGAATCAGCTCGCCCACCAAATACCCCTGCGTAAGTGCATGGTATGCACAAATAGTACCGGGCTCGTACCAGGGTTCTTGACGTTCAAGGACATGAATAACTGAGTCCCAGTCGTAATACTGATCGAGGGTTAATGGTTCACCGAATCCGGGCAATCCCGCGGTGTGGCCCATGAAATGGCGAACCAAAGTATTTTCCTTGCCGTTCTGCGCGTACTCGGGCCAATAGTTGGAGACTTTCTCCTCGACTTCGAGTTCGCCGCTGTCGATTAACATCAACGCGCAAAGCGCCGTCATCGTCTTGGTCGTCGAGAATACATTGACGATGCTGTTTTCTTCCCACGGCAACGATCGAGATTCGTTGCGATGACCGCCCCATATATCGACGACCATCTCGCCCTCGACCGTTGCCGCGAAGCTTGCACCGACGTCGCCCCGCTCAGTGAAATTGCGTTCGAATTCCTCCCGTAATGCGCCAAAGCGATCATCGCAGTAGCCGTGGATTTCCATGGTTTTCCTTATTGTTTTGAAGCCCGTTGTTCCGCCGCCGGTACTGCTGTTGAGGCAGGATGATCAAAGTTGAACCCACGCGTACTAAAAGTCCAACCGCTGACAAGTGGATTCCGATCAGCTTACGCTACGAGTTCTCCCAACGTATCCGTGGATATGCCAATAAGCTGCTCCGCGAACTCTATTCGTATTGGAGCAACAGCGCCCTCCCCAACCGTACAGGATGATCTAAGGGCAAGAAATAACCATCCCGAAAATACCCGTTGAGAACCTCCCACCGCGACGCCTACCGAAATCGTCACATCGCCAGCGGTTGCCAACCAACAAACGATGTGATGCTCTTGGTGTCCGCTTAGGAGGACTGTATCCATGAATCGATTTAAGAGTATAGGGTGGCTGTTGACCGCTTTCGTAACGATCTTATCGGGTAGCACGTTGGCTGCGCACCATGAAGCTCTGCAGCCGGTCGCAAAGCCCGGCCAGGTTATCGTGACATATCGAGGGGAATGCCCAAGCGAGGCAATCGACAAAGCAATCACGCTAATCAAAGAAACAATTGCCTACGAAAGAAAGAACAGCCCCATTCTGTACTCCTCCTCACCTGGGGTATGGAGCGACGGAAGAATCGGCGCCGTCGACTTACACGAATCGGCAGAAGCCATGGAAAAAGCGTTTGCTTGGCAAATGGCCGATGAAAAGTGGTCGACCATGTACGCAGCGATTGCTTCGCATTGCGGTCTGACCGTTGAAGATTTTGAGGTTAGTTCCCTCGTCGCGAGGTGATTCTTTCGCGCATCTTCATTATTCATTTCTAGGTATATCATTTATTACATTGTTTTATATACGTTTTATCTAGCTAATAAAGGCTTAGACGAACATTGAGGACCAGCCTGTCAACGGTACACAAATTCAATAGATACAAGTTCTCTGGCGACGTGGCATGCCCATCAAAACTCTCTGCTTAATACTTTGCCTTTCGCCATTTCTTACCGCTTGCGAGAAACTAGAACAAGATGCCTCGAATAACGGTTTCGAGGACATCACCTTGCAGGCAAGGTTAGATTTCAAACACACCTCCGGCGTTGAAGGCCAATATCTTTTACCTGAGATCATGGGCTCTGGAGGAGCGCTTTTTGACTTCGACAATGACGGTGATCTCGACATCTACCTCGTCAACGGTGGCAAGCGGAGAAGCGGTCAGAGGGCCTCGGTAAACAGACTCTTCCGACGAAACATCGACGGCTCGTATCAAGATATAAGTCATGTAGCCGGGCTCGATGACTCGGGTTTTGGTATGGGCAGCGCATTGGGCGACATCGACAACGATGGGGACCTCGACGTCTACGTGTCAAACGTTGACGATGATCGCCTCTTTTTAAACAACGGCGACGCCACCTTTTCCGACATCTCCGAAAACGCTGGAATCCAAGGACACCGTTGGTCGAGTTCAGCGACCTTTTGCGATATTGATGATGACGGTTTTCTAGACCTTTACGTTGCGACCTACGTGACTCAAGAGCCTGCTCAGGCCTGCGCGGATGCGTCTGGCGAGATCGATTACTGTGCGCCAAACGCCTATCGCGGCGAAGCGGATCAGCTCTACCATAACAACGGCGACGGCTCGTTTACCTTTATCGGGAAAAGATCAGGCGTTGCTCAAAAAAACAATAACGCTCTTGGCGTCGTCTGCTTTGACTTCAACGGGGATCACCAGGACGATTTCTTCGTGGCCAATGATGGCGAGCGCAATCATCTTTGGATCAACAACGGAGATGGCACATTTAACGAGCGTGCGGTCTCCTACGGCACCGCAGTCAATCTTTTCGGTGATACCGAAGCGAGCATGGGCATAGCCCTAGGCGACATCAATGCCGATCAACGACTGGACGTCCTATTGACGCATCTGGACGAAGAGACCAATACGCTGTACTTGAGGACGGGCGACCGCAGCTTGATCGATGCAACGATCCAGTCGGGCCTTGGGGGTCCCAGTATTCCGGAGACCGGTTTCGGGGTTTCCATGTTTGACGCGAATCAAGACGGCGCTCTCGATGTCGCCATCAGTAACGGTCGAGTGCGCAAGAAACCGGGGGGGCTGGTCGACCCGAGCATGGGAATTTTGGAACTCTTCCGTCACGACTACGCAGAGCCGAATCGACTGATGGTCAATCTGGGCAATGGAAAATTCGCTGATGGGTGTGATGTAGCCAACCCTTTTTGCACTGATCTTGATGTCAGTCGGGGATTATTGACCGGCGACATAGACGCCGATGGAGACCTCGATATTCTGGTTATGAATTCGAACGGGCCTGCTCGACTGTATCGAAACGAAATAGCGGACAAAGGTGGTTGGCTTAAGCTCCGCGCCTTCGATCCTGCTTTAAATCGAGATGCAATCGGTGCCCGCGTTCGGATACGAATCGGAGATGCGTGGCAGGTTCGACCCGTCATCCACTCCGACAGCTACCTTTCAAGCCACGATGCGGTCGTCCACTTTGGACTTGGTAACGCAACTACCGTGGATGAAATAACGGTGACCTGGCCCCGTGGCGAGACCGAACGATTTCCACCCTTGCTGCGCAATCAAGTGGCGGTCCTATCTCGAGGTCACGGTTCAGTCATTGAGACGGCGAAATGACCCGATGGCCTAGTCCAGTTAGCCGATTGGGATTTGTTTTATTCCTCCTAGCGGTAGAACTTGAAATCCATGGTGCTGAAATACCGGAAATTCAAACGGACCATATGGAAGCCGCCGTAGCACAACTTATCGATGCGACCCAAGCCGATCTGGAAAAGAATACCCATTCAGCAAAGGCCTGGGGCCAACTTGGAATGGTGTTGCACGCTCATGGATTAATTGAACCTGCCATCGACTGCTATGAGGAGGCTGCAAAACAGGATCCTTCCGATTATCGCTGGCCCTACCTGACTGCCACCGCACTTCGGACTTCGAGCAAGAATGAAGCAATACCCCATTACGCCAAAGCATTTGAGTTAAAACCAAATGACTACGCGCTCGCTATTGCGTACGCCGATGCGATTTTCCGCGACGGTCAGTACCAAAACGCACAAGACCTGTACAAGGTCGCTATCCAAATCGATGACAATCAAGGTTTCGGGCTCATCGGTCTGGCTCGAATCGCGTTCATCGATAACGATCTAGAAGCTGCACAAAGACACCTGCAGAACGCCCGCGAGATCGACGCTCGAAACCGAGAAATTTACACACTTCTCGCCCAGGTCCAGATGGGATTGGGAGACGAGGATGCGTCAGAGACGTCGGAATTATTGGCAGCAACGTACCCGCACGCACGCATTCTCAACGCGCCCATTATCGAGGAAATGCAACGCCTCTCCGAAGCCGCCGGTTCGTTTGTCGCACGTGGGAAACGCATGACGGCGTTGGGAAATTACGAGGCGGCGGAATCAGCGTTTCGAGAGGTCCTGGCACGCCGACCAGGCTTGGCATTTGATTACGGCAACCTAGCAAACGCGCTGGCACGACACGGGCAATATGCTGAAGCTCTTGAGTATTTTGAGAACGGACTGGCGCTGAACCCAAACGACGTTGAAATCTTGAGCAATCAAAGTCTTGCTCTGATGTCAGAAGGTCAACTAGAGCGTGCCGAAAACAACCTAGTCAAGGCGCTCAAATTAGATCCTAACTATGGCCACGCGCACTTTAACCTTGGCGTTCTTCGTTATCGTCAAGGTAACCACCGTAGCGCCGTGGAACATTTTAAGAGCGCACTTTCGACGAATCCTGCGTTAACTCAAGCCTACCTAAATCTCGGCACGATCTACGCTTCCATGGGAAAGATTCAATCCGCCATCGACGCATGGAAAACACTCGAGCGAATCCAGCCAGACAACGCCGCTTTAAAGGAAGCACGGAATTCCTCGCAGTTTTGAAGCCGCAACAGCGTGCGCGAATCTCTCCATATCGGTGTCCCGTTCCGGCGTCGCCGTATGAAAAAGCAGGTCCGCTCCGAGTAATTGTCGAATGCCCTTGCGCGCAGACGCCATATATTTCACGTTTTTCAACAGGTAAGTAACGTCGTTGATAGGCTGGGTGTAAAGTCGCTGAAATGATCTAACCCCCGCGAAGATAACGACGAGTTCTGGAGCGCGATGGAAAGGAACCCCATTCAGACGGTAGCGAACGACGTCATTAACAATCCGCCTACTTCCCTGCAGGATTTATCAACAAAACAATCGGTCTTGAAATGCCATAGACTGATGAGTGCAACGCACATCGCCGGAAAGTTCATGTACCACGTCATCGGCTCAGAAGAATCGCCGTACTCCGTGAAGGTTCGCTCATATTTCCGTTTCAAAGGACTCGAGCACCAGTGGCTCGAGCGGTCCCAAGCGTCGGAGCTCTACACACAACATGCCAAATTGCCTCTGATCCCCTTAGTCGTCACGCCGGACGAAGTCGGTATGCAAGACTCAACGCCCATCATCGAGAAGATGGAAGCCGCGGTGCCCGATCCAACCGTCTACCCCGATGATCCAGTCGCACGTTTCATGAGCGATCTGCTCGAAGAATTTGGCGACGAATGGGGCAACAAATGGATGTTTCATATGCGATGGTGGAAGGAAATCGATGCCGTCGCCGTATCTCGACGGTTCGCGGAGCGCTCCGGGGGAGATATCGAAGCCACAGCCTCAGCAATCCGAGAACGCATGGTGCCTCGCGTTTGGTTCGTTGGGGGGAACAAGGTCACAGCACCCCAGATTGCGCAGTCGTTAGAAGACGCCCTGGGCCATCTTGAGCCACATCTCAAATCCCGGACGTATCTCATGGGCGAGCGTCCGGCGATGGCAGATTTCGGTCTTTGGGGGCAGATTTACAACGCCGGTCGTGACCCGACCGCGGGCGCCATGGTCGATAAGAACCCCAACGTCCGGGCGTGGGTGGAACGCATGCTCAATCCAGAGGTCCGAGGCGATTTCGAGTCCTGGGAAGTCCTCGCACCCACGTTGGTACCCCTTATCAAAGATCAAGTGGCTAACTTGTTCCTGCCATGGACCGTCGCAAATTCGGTTGCGATAGAGAATGGAGACGACGACTTCACCCTCGAGCTTAAAGGCAACACTTGGACACAAAAGCCGCAGAAGTACCACGCCCGGAGTCTTGGCGTGATACGTCAAAAGTATCAAGCCGTGGCAAGCAACGCCGCATTGAACGAAATCCTTGACGCCACGGCGTGTCGCCAATACCTCGCGTGATCGCCGGTAACGTCAACTACCTGGCGAGCACTGTGACGCCGTCACTGCGTCGAAATGGCCAAGTCCTCACACGCCGAAACGCTGACGGGAGCGACAGCGGTGGAGCCGGCATTGAGATAGAGACCTGTGAAATTTCTATCGCAAACGCTCGTATCGATGGAGCCACCTGCGAATCGAACGGATTTGAACTGGTTCAGAAACCGAGCGATACGACACGTGATTTTTACGATCACACGGCCGTACTTGACGGTTACTACGACGAATGTGCCGAGATTGTCCAGGAAATCACAGGGGCCAGTTTCGTCGCGGCATTCGATCACAACATTCGCTCGGCCCTCGGTAAGGAGAAGCAACGACGGATCAAGAGCGGGCAAGAGGTCCAAGGGCCAGCCCACATGGCTCACGGAGACTATACGCTCGCGAGTGCGCCGCAGAGGCTACTCGACCTTACGAAGCCTTCATCCGGGAACGATACGCTCCGCGACCTCCTCGGAGACACACCGTTATTACCCGAAGATGCAACCGAGTCCGCGTTGGCTGGCGAGACGCGTTACGCCATCATCAATCTTTGGCGCAGCATAGGTGAAGCTCCCGTGGCAACCGATGCCCTAGCGTTATGCGACGGCCGATCAGTGGTTCCCGAGGACTTGGTCGTGTTCGAAATTCATTACGCCGATCGCGTCGGCGAAAACTACTTCGCTCGTCCGTCCATAAACCATCGATGGCTTACCTACCCATCCATGAACCGAGACGAAGCGCTTTTGATCAAGCAATGGGATTCAGCCGGGACACTGGCGCAATCGTCTGGCGAACGCGGAGACGGCGTCGCAGACGCACCATGCACCTTTAGCTTTCATACCGCTTTCACCGCACCCGATCTTGACTCCAAGGCCCCAAGACGCGAGAGCATCGAAGTCCGATGCGTCGTGCTCTACGAATAGCGACGCACAAATATGATCGACGACTACATGGATCGGCACCTACCTTTTGAAGCATGCTTCAATTTCCGAGACATTGGCGGTTACAAAACGACTGACGCCAGCACGGTCCGCTGGGGAAAATATTACCGTGCTGGTCGTCAAGACCGGATGACGTCAACGGACATCGACCGTGCAAAAGAACTCGAGATCGCGACCCAGATTGATCTTCGTCGTCCCGACGAAATTCGAGAACAGGGCCGTGGTCCTTTCGAAGCCCTGGGTGCAAGGTACGAAAATCTCGCGGTGATACCTGATGGCGGCTCTGAAAAGCTCAATCAACTGGTCGGCGACGTGGGGATCTCAGGCGCACGGTACCTCGGTTACTTAGAACTAGGCCCGGACGTATGGATCCGCCTTTTCAACATACTTGCGGACGAAGCGAGCTACCCCATTCTCCTGCACTGCACAGCGGGTAAAGACCGAACCGGCGTCTCGACCGCCTTTCTACTTTCCATCCTTGGCGTCGACAGACCCACCATCGACGCAGACTATCTACTGACCAATCGCGACGTCGAACGTCAAGTGCATTACGTAGAAACAAATGTTGGTTTGCCGAAGGGCTTCACTCGCTCAGCGATGATGACTGCGGCCGGCGTACCTCAAACTGCAATCACAGACTTCCTCGATGGAGTGGACCAACGATACGGCGGACCCATCGAATATTTACGAGGGATCGGAATCACCGATAAAACCTTCGACAGAATCCGAGGAATCCTCCTAACCCAATGAATTGACCTTGCGGTGGCTCGGACTGCTTGACCCGCGCCACCTATAAGCCCTCTACTTGCAGGCTCGGACAACTATCGGACCTGCAATCATGAGCAACACTGCGCGTCGTGGACCTCTTGAAGATCTGACCGTCATCGACTGCACGATGGCGCTCGCCGGACCTTTTGGTGCAAGTCTCCTCGCTGATCTAGGGGCACGCGTCATTAAGGTCGAGCCGCCACGAGGCGATGGCTATCGCAATATTCCCCCATTTCTCCCCGACCATGCATCGCCGTACGAGGATCGCGACGCCGGGACCGACTTTGGAGCCCCCTTCGCCTCCGTTAATCGTAACAAGAGGAGCGTTTGCCTCGACCTTAAAGATGAGGCGCAAAAAGAAGTCTTCTTGCAACTCTGCGACCAAGCTCACGCGCTCGTCGAAAATATGCGGGTCGGTGTCATGGATAGCCTCGGGCTAGGTTATGAGGTTATCGCGGGACGGAACCCGAAGATCATCTACGCCTGTGTGCGGGGGTTTGGCGATCCACGTACTGGCGAGAGCCCCTACGCTGAATGGCCATGCCTCGATGCGGCCGCACAGAGCTTCGGGGGGTTGGTACACGCAAACGACAACCTCGTGACCCCAGCGCTTGCCGACATCTTCCCGGGTACGCTGATGGCGCTTGGCGTTGTATCAGCGATCCACCATGCGGAGCAAACGGGTAAAGGACAGTTTCTCGACGTGTCAATGTACGATGCCATGCTAGCGTTTCAAAAGAGCGCCGTAGCGCAATATGGCTTCACCGGCAAGCCAAATCCTGCAGGGCTACAGCGCGCGATGACGCTCTACCCCTTCGACTTATTCCCAACCAAAGACGGGCGCGTCGCGATCGCCGCGGTCCAGCCCCACCACTGGGACCTGCTGTGTGCCGCGATGGAGCGTCCCGAGCTTATGACGGATGAGCGTAGCGCTACCAATGCCGCACGCCTAGTTCACGTGGATTGGATCGAGGAGCAAATCCGGGCTTGGACGACACAACTCACCCGGGCGGAAATCATGGAAAAACTAAACGGTGGAATCCCTGCAGGTCCCGTCCAGAATATGGCCGATATTTTCGACGATCCGCACGTCGTGGCTCGCCAAATGCTGGAATCCTGCAAACCCGGCGGCAACAATCCGGATATCAGCCTTGCGGCCAATCCGATCAAATTCAGCGAGACACCAACCACGCTTTATCACGCCCCACCGACCTTGGGGGCACACAATGCAGAAGTACTGGCCGAGTTCGGAATAGAAATGCCCAACGAGCAAGACGGCCCATAAGAGGAATAAAGGCATTTAGACTGGCCCTCCTCTGCTCAACGATTACCGTAAACTACCCGATCATTTCCGATCGGGATCCTTGACATAGCGAAGGGAAAAAACGGAGGAAAGGCATGCAAATTACAAACATCAAATTGACCATGATCAGCTGGGAAGTGGAACCATGGCGCACCGCGACCATGCGTTTTGGTGGAAAAACAAAACTAGGCATCGTCGCGATCGACACTGACGAAGGGATCACAGGTAACGCCTTTCTTGGTGGAGGCGACGTGTCGGCCCTCCAGCTGATGCGCTTAAAACCACGGCTACTCGAAAAGAACCCACTCGATATCGGCGCGATATGGCATGAATTGTGGCCCTCTCACCGTGGCATACACCCGTCCGTCATAGGCGCCGTAGATGTGGCGCTGTGGGATATTGCAGGGAAAACGGCCGGACTTCCCATTCATCGACTACTCGGTTCGTGTCGAACGAAAGTCCCCGCGTACGCTAGCGCCGATTGGTTCCCAACGGCACAAGAATTTGCTGACGAGGCCGTCCACTTTAAAAACCAAGGATGGCCAGCGTACAAAATCCATCCCCATGCCGATCCCAAAAGCGACATAGAGATATGTCAGGTCGTTCGAGAGGCAGTTGGTGACGAGATGGTGTT
>JAKUTI010000083.1 GCA_022448765.1 Pseudomonadales bacterium | reverse complement strand
GCACCCATAACGACTTCGCCATACCTACAGATCCAAAGCGCTTCTATACAGCTCAATCACCTATCCTAACCTTTGAGTCGAGACGCCTCGCAGACCAGCCATCATTTCTCGACTCATTTCATTCAGAGACTGCAGCATCGGTCCATCCCCCTTTGACCTAAATAACCTAGAATCTGGGTAATTAAGTGAGTTTGGGTTCTCAACCAACTTGAAGGTGGCTCAGCGATAGGCAAAGCCACCGACGCTAAAATCGCCACGACTTCAATCTTGGTCCACCCGGCGATAGAACGAAGCATGGTCCTGCGAATAACAGGCACCCTTCAAATATCCACTGCAAAGTCGCACGGTGGAGGTCGGTGGGAAATTGACTGATCATCAAACCGAAATTACCTTGAAGGAGCCTCTAGTGGCATTACGTAAACTTTTTCTCGCAGGATTCATTCTCGCCGTAGGATTTAGCCTCGGGGGCATAGCTGCAAACGTTTCAAAACCTGCATTCGTCCTCGCTTCGGGCCGTACTATTGATCCAGATCTCACAGCCTATGCTCAAGCAGCAGGGCCCGGCGCTAGCGCTGCCGGGGCCAAAATCCTTGCACGAGACAGCAGCGCAAACCTAACCGTGGTCGAAGGACAATGGCCATACGATCAGCAAGCCGATGGGTTCCTAGTTATTGAACGGTTCGACTCAAAGCAGGCGTTCTTAGATTTCTGGCATTCCGACGAATACCAAGCGGCAATCGAGTTACGCAAAGGAAAAGTCGAACTCGACTTCGTTCTCGTCGTTGAAGAACTGTGAGACTCCGGCGGCCATGTATCGGCAAGACAAACGCGTCACGCGACGAAAAGTTGAGACTTACATTTGGACTTGTGGCATTTTTTGATGATCAAATCGAACAGAAGACGTCGGACCAAACGGACGTTAATTCTTCCAACTTAGGTGCTCTCCCAATGAAAGAAGCGGGACAATGACAAATCGACCTATCGGATCGAAAGGAGTGACATCATGCGACGCGTAAACCTCGGCGGATCTGACGGATTGGAAGTCTCGCAGTGCGGCATGGGCGTGATGAGCATTACCGCGTTCTACGGCGATCCCATACCCGACGAGGATGCCATCGAACTTATCCATAAAGCGGTCGAATCCGGTTGTTCCTTCTTCGACACGGCAGAGGCCTACGTTGCGCAGCACCCCGTCACCAAGGAGCTGTTGTGGAACGAGGAGATCCTGGGTAAAGCAGTGGCCGTCATCGGGCGAGATAGAGTCGAAATCGGGACTAAGTTCGGCGGTAGGTCGGCGATGACTGGCCCCGCCGCGGGCGATCACATGAAGCAAGCCTGTCATGCCGCGCTGAAGCGCTTGCAGACCGATACCATCGACATGTATTACCTCCACCGCGTCGACCCCAACGTACCGATCGAGGAAACCGTGGGAACGATGGCGGACCTCGTCCGCGAGGGCGCTGTAAAATGCATTGGCCTCAGCGAAGCCTCTCCCGACGTCATATCGCGGGCGCACGCGGTGCATCCAATCGCGTGCGTACAACAAGAGTGGTCGCTCTACACGAGGGATCTGGAAGAAGACATTGTTCCGGTGTGCAGGGAATTGGGTATCGGTATCGTGCCCTACTCTCCACTTGGTCGCGGTTTTCTCAGTGACGACATGGTTGCACCAGCGAACGATGCACGGCAGATGTTCCCGAGGCTCATGGGAAATGCTTTCGAAGCAAACAAAATACTGCGGGCAAAGGTTGCCGCGATGGCACGGGACAAAGGATGTCACACTGCTCAACTTGCTCTCGCCTGGCTGTGGAAACAGGGTGAAAAACTCGGCGTCGACGTCGTGCCGATCCCGGGTACGACCAAGATCCGTAACGTTCAGAGCAACTGCAGCGCGGTTGACGTACCCATTTCGGACGTAGAACTAGCCGAGTTATCAAGTGCTTTTGACGATGTTGTGGGGGAGCGAGGCTTCGAGCAGTACATGAGCAGTACATACAAAGTCACCACAAACGCCAAAGAGAAGCCTAAGGGTTAGTTAGATTAGAGCGCCGCTACCGCGTCTATAACACGAGGGACGATTCGGATCTCGACACCATCGCCTAGAAAGAAATAACGAAGGAAACCAAATGACGTCACAAAAGATCCACGACAACCTTTCGCATCCGGTGATTGATTCAGATGCCCACTGGCTCGGATTCGGACCCCTCCTGCAAGAGCGCATCGCCAAAATAGGGGGTAGAAAAGTCGCGGAATGTTTCAAAGGATATCGAGACCTCATTGGAACCCCGCTACAGATGACACCTGAAGAAAGGCGTTTCAAACGCGTTGCCCACATGGGTTTCTGGCAAGTTCCGATGGCAAACACCATCGACCGTGCAACCGCCATGATGCCTGGATTGCTATACGAACGGCTGGACGAACTTGGACTCGACTTTTGCGTTATGTACCCCACCGACGGTCCTAGCGCCGGAAAAGACGATGGGCTTAGGGTTGCCGCGATACGGGCATTCAATATCTTCTCAGCGGAGCTCTTCGCCGATTACGCGGATCGTGTGACCCCGGTTGCAGTCATTCCGACGAATCATCCAGAGGAAGCGATCGCTGAGCTGGAGTACGTAACGGGAGATCTCGGGATGAAAGCGGCGCTCTTCTCCGCGATGATTCCGCGCGACGTCCCCCGAGTGGATGAAGGAGGCGATGCCGGCGCAGTCAGGTTAGGCCCCTGGTATGACACGCTAGGACTGGACAGCGCCTACGACTATGACCCGGTATGGCAAAAGTGTGTAGAGCTCGGCATCGCGCCCACCTTTCATTCTTCTGGTCGGGGCTACGTGCTCCGGCGATCGCCATCGAACTTCACGTACAACCACATCGGACATTTCGCCTCCGCTGGGGAGGCGATATGCAAATCACTCCTCTTAAATGGTGTAACGCGACGGTTCCCAAATCTTAACTTCGCGTTCCTGGAAGGTGGGTCGCATTACGCTTGTCAGCTCCTCGCTGACCTCATCGGACATTGGAACGTCCGGAATAAAGACGCGCTCGATCTACTTGATCCAGCAAACTTGGAACACGAGTCGCTGATCGAGCTCGGACGCAAGTACGGCCCACCTGGCATGGCAGAGCTTTTAGTCGACCGCGAAAGTGCGTTGTATGCATCGATGGCGCCGGAAGTTTCTGTTGGTACGGGAGGGGAGCCGAATCTGGACGATTTCGCTCGCTGCAAGATCGAATCGGTAGAAGACTTCAAAGTTCTTTTCAGTAATTTCTACTTTGGATGCGAGGCCGACGACCGTATGAACGCGTCTGCATTCAACGACAAGGTCAACCCTCTCGGGACCAGAATAAATGCCTTATTCAGTTCTGACATTGGGCATTTTGATGTTCAGCACATGAACGAAGTCCTCGAAGAAGCACACGAACTCGTGGACGACGGAGTGATGAGTGACGACGACTTCAGAGACTTCACCTTTGCAAACCCGGTCGCTTTCTGGAGTCGAGGAAATCCTCGTTTCTTCGAAGGCACCGTGGTCCAAGACCAAGTCGCCGACCTCCTCTCCTCACAGATTGAGTGAGTTGAGGCACGTGCGGTAGTCTCGCCAAGTGATCGGTAATACTGAGCGTTCGTCGTAAGGAGGCTGTAGTGATAACAGCAGTTATCGAATGTACATGCACCAAATGCTCGATTACGTTAGCCGATGGAAAAGCAAAACTTAAATTTCAGTGCGGTTGCGAAGATTGCCGTCAAGCGCTCCAGTACGGCCATTCGCACGGCGGAATCAAACCCGATCCTCTGCCAGAGCTCTTTTACATGGCCTCGGACATCATCGAAGTTCGCGGAAAAGAGTCCATGAAGGCGTTGCAATTACGCGATGAAGACCCCGATATCCTAGGGATGTCAACGCGAATCTATTGCACCGAGTGTTACTCAATTATTGGGGTAGATCACCCCATATATGAGGACAACGTTTTCCTGAATTTTCCTAAGCACTGCAGAAATACTGGTGATTTATCGGTCCCATTAACCGCTTACGTGAATATGATTGATTACACCGAAAAAATAGGACCCTTACCTACCGAGGATGTTCCTCTCTTTACCACGGGGAGATTTCAGCAGGAGTTGGATAGGATATTTAGTATTCCGGTCGTGGCCGACACGTTTAAACCTAGGGAGCTCCCTTTAGAAGGAATAACCTTGTCGCAGCTCATTCAGGATCTCGGCCCAGTGACCTTGCTAGGACTGGAAAAAGGAAAGGTTCTCATTTAACCGACCCCCTAATCCCAGGAGCGACGCCGCGTCGACGGGAAAGGCCTATTGTTTGAGACCCGACGGCGGCGGCGCTATTTATGTCTCGGATCCTTCTAAATTAGCGACAAATAATTTTTTAAATCAATGCCTTATGAATGACAATATCGTTTTTGTCAGTTATAGAAAAGACTTCGAAATTGAGTTATTGACCCTATGGCGCAAGTCTCTGAGCCACGCCATAGGTGTAAAGGAAGATACTCGGCCCGAATCCATAAGCGAACACCTAGAATTTCTTCGTTCTCTCAATCACTCCCTCATCAGAGTCGCTCGCGAAAAAACGAGTCGTAAACTCGTTGGTTTTATGAGACTCGAGGGAGAAGTGGTAAGAGATCTATTCATTCATGTGGAACATCAGCGCCAAGGTTTAGGCTCTCAATTCATTCAGCAAGCGAAAGAGGAAAATGAATTTCTCTCCCTAAGCACTTTTGAGTTAAACAAGGGCGCTCAAAAGTTTTACGAAGCCATGGGGTTTGTAATCCGCAGCCGGGGATATGCCAGCTTTGACGGCAACTCTTGGGCAACGAATAGAGAACAACTGGCGGACATTACCTACGAGTGGAGAAGAAGCTAAAGTTACTTATACAGCGGTTATCTTTTCCCAAATGCGAGTTATCAAAAGTCTCCGGATGCAAGGTCTCGGCTAGATGCTACATTCACGCTAGCTGAGTGAGATCAAGTTAGTCCGTTACAACGTTGCGTAAGGACGATTGTGTTCGCTCTTCATGCCGCCGCGTTCCCCTCTCTCAGGGTCGACTATGCAGAGGTCGTTGCGAGTTGCTTCTGTATCTGCACCACCAATGATTCTAGTTTGGTCCACCCCCATAGCTCAGTGGGTTTGGGCGTGAGCTAACCGGTCCCTACTCCGATTTCGACTCCATCCACAAAATCTCGACGAGTTACCCCTGATGCGACCATTGACTCCCAAATAACTCTGGTGCGGAAAGGATAAACCCGCACTTCAATGGCCGAACCGATGGTCAAACGTCATGATGCGCCGCTTTCGTTTGCGTCCAGATAGTTACCGAACGTGTTCCACGAAGTCACCTCAGCGGCAGGTCGTCTTGGTGCAACGCCAAACTTGCCACGCGGCCGACCCATCGGGATAAGGGCTTCGATTTCGTACTCCGTAGGAATGTCACACACGACACGGACCTCGTCTTGGAAGATACGAAACATGGTCGTCAGACAGGTACCGATACCGAGTCCACGCGCGGCTAGCATGAAATTCTGCACCGCCGGGATCAGCGAGGTGTAATAGGTATGGCCGATATCCACTTCACCCGCCTCATCCCTGAGCTGATGCGTCTTGTATGAGGCTTCACCCATCAACATCACCAGCGCGGGCGCCTCACCCATATGCTCCGCCAGATGCATCGCCGATGCTGCCGTCCGTCTACCCTGTTCAACCTCTTCGATGGACGGCTGCGTTGTTGTCGTCGCGGAAGCCTGGATTGCTGGCCAGTAGCGGGCCCACGAGCGACGATAGATGTCGCCGATCTGATGCTTTTTTTCCACGTCGGTCACCACGACCCATTGCCAAGGCTGCCGGTTACCGCCGTTGGGTGCCTGGATCGCGGCACGTAGGCATTGCCGTATTTCGTCATCGGTCACAGGCTGATCCGAATACCGACGAATACTCTTCTGCGTCATCATGCTTTCAATCAAATCCACGTGTCTTTCCTCTATCTAGTGTTAAAGCCTGTTACTTATTTCATTCTTCCAAACGCCTTCGCGAACTTTATTTGGTCGATACCCGTCGCCATCGAGCAACTGTCCTGGGCGACCATAAGCAGTTGACAGTGATGGCACTTATGTCAGTTTGACGCTCGAACCCATGCTTGCCCAACATCGCCTGCAACTGATTACGAATCTGTTTCTCAAATTGCACGAACGGCATCGCGTAGCTCTTGTCTCGAATTTACTTGTTAGGCATCGCAGAATCTAGAGTTTCCCGACGTTCGAGACGTTCAACGACCCTTCGTGGTACCCGGGCCGTGTTCAGACTGCGGCAGAACTCTTACAAATATTGGGTTCGAATAGAACCAAAGATCGTTCCAGGGGTTTTCGCCGCTGGGATCTTCTAGCGGCTCTTCTTCCTCCGTATTGGTTCCTCTCAGTCTGAGATAGATCGATTTCTTGACGCCCTCAATTCGAACGCTTGTACGTAAGAAACTTTCTTCTTTATCCAGTTGCTGTCGAGACCAACTTCTGAAAACCGCTGTTGTTGGATTGCTATTCGTTTCTGGAGCTATTGCTTTTTCGAAAATTTCGCCACGTATTAAATCTACACGTCTAACTTCTGGCTTGTCCCCGTTGTAATTGGCTTGGCGTGGGTCTAATACGTTGATGTCCACCGTCAAATCGTCGCCATACTCGACTTCGAGGGTCTGGCCTATCGACGCAAAGTTGCCGGTAGATGAAACGGTAAACCAGACTTCCGATACTAAGTCCCCAGTGGTAACAAACATCTTCCCTTCGCGAAGGGCCGAAAAAATCGAATCGTAATTCTTTTCGGCAAAAACGTAGGTCTTGGAATATTCACCGGGCCAAAAATCAACGCCACCATCTGTCCAATGCGTATGACTGTCCGAATTAGCGGTTATCCACCAACGTCGGCCCTCACCCAGCATGGAATCCCAAAAGCCGCCTAACTTCGCGGTCATCTGATCAAACCCACCCAGTGTCGGATAACCGCCCGTAAACGCGCCATATATACCGCGCGGGCGTTCGTTAAACGTGTATTTTGAAGGTTCGAAGCGACCCTTCATTTGGGTAATTGCTTGATGTCCTGGCGCGCCTTCCATGCCGATCGCAATTTCCGGAGCGACTTGATTCCATGCTCTTAGTTCCGAGGGCTCAGTCAGACCGTACACGCCGTATCCTTTGGCCGACCTGGAAGGGTGATGCGCGATAACAAGCGGGAGATCTTCCATTTGTTTCATCCAATTGAGTGCCTCGATCATCCGCTCTTCTGTGTCCCAAGATGGATCGGAGGGCCACGGCTCTCGTTTGTTAAAGCGACTTTCTATCTCAAATAGATTTTCCGCCTCGTCTGGTCCATGGGGCATGATAAGGCTCGAGTGATCGGCTCCCGGAGTGTCAAACTCCATTCCCATGTATTGAATGACTTCTGGTGTTGCCTCCCGCGAATCGATTAGCTCAGGATAAGCGTGAAGTAAATTGACTTTGGAGTGCCCCGGCCCGCCGTGGTCTGTACTGACCATCCACTCAAGACCAAATCGCCTAGCCATCGCGACATTCATTGGGATTGGATAAATGGCATCGCCTGCCAAGACTGGGGTTGGTGGATCCGTGACGTCGCTATAAGAGACGCTATAGCGACTATGTACGTGATGGTCTCCCGCCAGCCATCTTTGCCCCGTAACGGCCTCATCGTTGCCCAGAGCACTTGCTTGTCTTGCAATTGGTTGCTCAGACTCACAACCACCCACGAGAAAGAAAGCACCGAGAACCGCAGGCATAGCCTGTAGCTTCATTTCGCGGATACCTCCTCGTCTAGGTATCGGAGAATAAAGGCGTTTGCGTGTCATCGTTTTTGTCTTCCGTACTCGTCGATCTCAAGAAAAAATATATTTCTCTGTGCGTTAGAGACGTGCAAAGTCCTTTCATCGCGCTCGCGGCCAACGTCACTACCACTATACGGAAACATTCGTAGTGATTAGCCCTGTTACATCCATAGTTGCAGCCAACTAGTTCATCGTCAACGGCATAAAAGTGTCTACTAGTAAGCCTCCAGAGCCTCCCGGGGTATGCAGGTAGCCATGTCCCCTACCTACATAAACTAGAGCGTCTGCAATTCGAGTAGGTTTTCGATGTGTACCAAGCTCAAGAGCCATGACAGGGGTCGGCGAGAGGCGTAGGTTTTATGTCCAAGGAGACTAAAGCAATGTACGTTGCATCCGGACGGCAAGGTTACGGCCGCATTTGTCGCCGCCCAAATGCGAGCAAGATGACGCGTTTGATTGCCCACGAAGAATCAATAGGCTCAGCACATGTATTTCGACTCTAGGTTATGGGCATTCACACGCGGAGTTCGTGGGCGCATAGCCTGGTCCATGCTCATTGGCCTCGTTGCAGCATTCGTGGGTCTCGCGCGCCTAGCGCTGCTCGGTTGGCTCATCGCCAAGGTGTTTCAAGGCGCAGCGTGGAACGAGCTCTTACTACCCATCACCGTGGTCGCGCTCGTCATGAGCTTGCGTGGCATATTCGAGTATGTACGCACCATGGTCGCCCACCACACCGCCGCACGTGTACAGCTCAAGATCCGTAAGTCACTTTACGACAAGACCGTCGCTCTCGGGCCGGCGTGGTTCAGCACAGCACGTACCAGCGACTTCATGGTGTCGGTGGTTGATGGCGTCGAGCAGTTGGAGACGTACTTCGGCCAGTTTCTGCCACAAGTAGTGATCGCGTTGATGACGCCCATTGCGATCTTTGCGTTCGTTGCATTTCTGGATCTGCCGGTTGCGCTTGTCCTGCTGGGCGCAGCGTTAGTCACGCTCGTCGCCCCCAGCATCTTCCATCGCTTCGACTACCACGCCAGCCTCGCTCGGTCGCGGGCGTACCGCAACTTTGCGACGGAGTTTCTTGATGCGGTGCAAGGCTTGGCAACGCTGAAAGCATTCGGCCAGGCGCGCGCACGCGCACGTGTACTTGCCGCGGCTTCTCACGAGCTCGTTACAGGCACGATGCGTGTCAACGCAACCAACGGTCTCGGCCGCGGTATCACCGATAGCGGCATTGCCATCGGTGCAGCAGCTGCGTTGGGATTAGGGGCTTTTCGTGTCTCCTCCGGCGAGATGAGTCTGGAAGCGCTCTTGATAATTTTGATGATGGGCGTGGAGCTATTTCGTCCATTACGTGACCTGCGAGCTCAACTTCATACTGGGATGCTAGGGCAGTCCTCGGCGCAAGCGATATTCCAGTTACTCGAAGCCGAACCGACCGTATCTCAGGAGGGCACCGCCGGGTGCGTTGACGCCGAACCGTCCATCCGGTTCGAGAACGTCACCTTCTCATATCCCACCACTGAAAATACAAGCACCGTGCATGATGATCTGAGCTTCAAGGTTGCGCCTGGCGAGCGCATCGGCATTGTTGGTTCAAGCGGTTCCGGCAAGTCGACGATCGTCCGCCTACTGCTGCGTTTCTACGATCCGATCAATGGTCGAATCACTGTGGGTGATACCGATCTGCGCGACCTGTCTTTTTCAGCACTGCGTGGAATGTTCGCCGTCGTCAATCAAGACACCTATCTCTTTCACGGCACCGTCGAGGAAAACCTGCGCTTCGCTATGCCGGATGCGACGAGCGACGCGCTTGAAACCGCCGCCAGGGCCGCAAATGCACACGATTTCATTGAGCGACTGCCGCAAGGATATGCCACCGTCATCGGCGAGCGAGGCATTCGCTTATCCGGCGGCCAACGCCAGCGTATTGCGATCGCACGTGCGTTGCTGTGCGATGCGCCAATTCTAATTCTGGACGAAGCGTTATCAGCAGTTGATGCCGAAAACGAGGCGTTCATTCAAGAGGCCCTTGAGCGGGTAATGCGAGGACGCACCACGCTGACCCTCGCACACCGATTGTCGAGCGTCATCACAGCCGACCGAATATTGGTCCTGGAAAACGGCCAGATAGTGGAGCAAGGCCCCCACAACATCTTGATCGCACGCGATGGACCATACAGACGCTTGATGGGTGAGCAAGCCGCGGAGCCAGGTAATCAGATGTTTGAAACCGCTTACCTAGATGGTCCGGACCCCGCCGATGAGGTTGATGACCGCGACATCGGCAGGCACGTCGCCGAACTCGAACCCACCGACGCCATATTGCGCGCCGAGGGGATAGGCTGGTTTGGTACTACAACTGAGCTCTTGAAACTGGTGACGACGGAACGTTTGAAGCTCGCGTTCACTTTCGTATTCGGTATCGCCCGTGTTGTCGCGTTGATCGGCGTCGGTGTGCTTTCCGCGCTGATCGTGGCACAAGTCAAGGTAAACGGTGAGTTCACGGGATTATTGCTTGCGTTGGCCATCGCTGCGCCCTTTGCGGGGGCGTTGCACTGGCTCGAGTCTTGGTTTGCCCACGATATGGCGTACAAACTCTTGGCAGAGATGCGCGTGCGTCTATTTGACAAGCTGGAACGCTTAGCCCCGGCATATCTGCTGTACCGACGCACAGGTGATCTCGCATCCATGGCAACGCAAGATGTCGAGACCGTGGAGTATTTCTATGCGCACACGGTTGCGCCGGCGTTCATCGCAATGCTCGTGCCCGCTGTTGTACTTGCAACTCTTATCAGCTTCGGCTGGCAGATGGCGGCGGCACTAGCGCCCTTTCTC
>JAKUTI010000082.1 GCA_022448765.1 Pseudomonadales bacterium | reverse complement strand
CATTAATCGGCGCTCGCGGACGGTTCGCCCGAGGAACCAAAGCCTGAGTAAACCCGTGCTTTTGTGCTTCGCGAAGCCGTTCTTGTCCGTTGGGTACCGGTCGAATTTCGCCCGTCAATCCAAGCTCGCCAAAAACAACGAGATCCTTAGGCAACGATTTGTTGCGGTAACTAGAGAAAACGGAGACTAGAAGGGCGAGATCAGCAGCCGTCTCTGCGACCCGGGCCCCGCCCGCAACGTTCGCAAAGACGTCTTGATCGGCAAGCGACACACCGCAATGGCGATGCATCACCGCCAGGTGCATCCCGAGGCGTTGGCCGTCCAAGCCGACCGCAACTCGTTTTGGATAACCGCCCTGTACTTGGTCCACCAATGCCTGGATTTCAACCAGTATCGGTCGAGTGCCCTCCCATGTGACTGTCACGACACTACCCGGGGTCATTTCTTGAGGACGTTCTAGAAAGATCGCTGAGGGGTTTTTTACCTCACGAAGCCCCCGATCGGTCATTGCGAACACGCCAAGTTCGTTCACAGCTCCAAATCGATTCTTGATCCCACGAAGCGTTCGAAAGCGGCTGCCCGCCGACGAGTCCAACATCAAGAAACAGTCAATGATGTGTTCGAGAATCTTTGGACCGGCGATGTTCCCTTCCTTCGTAATGTGACCGACCAAGACTATTGCCGTGCCGGTCTGCTTAGCCAACCTGGTGAGGAAAGCGGCGGATTCTCGCACCTGCGGTACGCTTCCCGGAACACTTTCGACTCCGCTCATTTGCATTACCTGAATTGAATCGATAATGACGATGCCCGGGCGTTCCCTGGTGACCAGTTCGGCCACTTGCTCGGCGAAGGTCAATGACGCTATCTGGACATTCCCATTCGGCAACTCTAATCGCCGGGCTCGCTCAGCAATTTGTTCATGTGATTCTTCGCCGCTAACGTACAAGCATGGGATCTTTTTCGCCAATTCTGTGACCACTTGCAGCAGCAACGTAGATTTCCCCGCTCCGGGCTCACCGCCGATCAAAACAACGGAGCCCGGGACGAAGCCGCCTCCTAGAACACGATCAAGTTCACTCAATCCCGTCTCGATTCGCGCACTGTCTTCCAAGCGGATGTCCGCAAGTTGTTGAACTGCGGTTGACGTCTTGGCGAACTCAGTTACGACATTTTCAGTGACGGGACTGAGCTTCGACACGGTCACTTGTTTAAGTGTGTTCCAGCTAGCACAAGCTGAACATTGGCCTTGCCATTTGGTGTGATCGGCTCCGCAATCCTCACAGACGTACGCGATTCTGGCTTTGGCCATTATTGGGCGAACGCGTCGTAGGAATCTGTTGGGGTGTAGTTCTCGAATTTCGTTAAGTTTCCAATAAAGGTTAAGCGAACGGTCCCGATGGGTCCGTTTCGTTGCTTGCTGATAATAATTTCGGCAAGACCTTTATCCGGTGAATCTTCGTTGTATACCTCATCTCTGTAGATGAAAAAGATGACGTCTGCATCTTGTTCGATTGCCCCGGATTCACGCAGATCCGACATGTGAGGGCGCTTGTCAGGGCGATTTTCAAGGCTTCGATTGAGTTGCGAAAGCGCGACCAACGGACAACGCATCTCTTTTGCGATTGCTTTTAACGAGCGTGAAATCTCTGATATCTCGGAAGCGCGGTTGTCGTGTTTTTCCGAGGATTTCATCAGCTGCATATAGTCAACAACGATCATCTTTAATCCACCCGACTCACGAGACACGCGTCGTGCACGGGTACGAATGTCGTTTGGAGACAGGGCTGGCGTGTCGTCAATGTAAAGTGCTCGATCTTTCAACTGACTGACTGCACTGGTAAAACGCGGCCAATCATCGTCACTGAGCTCACCCGTCCGCATCCGCGTTTGATCAATGTGTCCCAACGAGGAGAGCATTCTCAGGATGAGTTGTTCGGCGGGTTGCTCAAGGGAGAAAAACAATACAGTTCCGTCTCCGTCTTGCATAACCGCATGCTCGGCGAAATTTAGTGCCAGCGACGTTTTCCCCATCGAAGGCCGTGACGCAACGATAATGAGATCAGAATTCTGCAATCCCGCCGTCATACGATCGAGATCAGGGTAACCTGTGGCAAGACCGGTAATCGGATCTCGCGTTCGATAAAGAGTTTCAATCCTGTTCACCGCATCAGTAAGTAGCGGGACCACGTGCTGAGGACCCCCATCTTTCAAACGGCCTTCGGCAATCTGAAAAACGGCCTGTTCAGCAGCATCTAGAAGCTCAGCGGCCTTTCGCCCCTCGGGCAAAAACGCCGAGTCCGAGATATTAGAGGCGGTTTGAATGAGTTGTCGGAAAGTCGAATGTTCGCGGACGATGTCCGCGTACGCGACAATATTGCTAGCGCCGGGAACGCTTTCCACTAATTCGGCTAAGTATACGTTACCCCCCGCCTTGTCGATAAGTCCCCGAGACTGTAGAGCTTCTGAGAGGGTCACCGCATCCAGAGGTTGATTATCGTTAGCCAACTCACCCATCGCCTCAAATATGATTTGATGGGCGGCTCTGTAAAAATCCCGGGCTTCGATTTTGTCAGCAATGTTGAACCATGCGTCGTTGTTCAACATCAGCGCGCCTAAAACCGACTGCTCGGCCTCAACACTATGCGGCGGCACCTTAAGACGTGAGGTCGGATCTTCCCGAATTTCGGAGATTGGCTCTGGCATGGTCCGGTCTCAGACTACTGTACTAATGTACAGTCTACTCTCGACCTAGTAAGTGCGCGCGTCAAGCGTATCGGTGATATTTGTCTCAAGTGGGCGTCGTTTCGCTCACCAAAGGTCGAACAAGTTGTGGATGTTTTGTGATTACGCGGTGGACAAAATCTTAGGGTCGAAACTACTCTGCGACAACCACGACATTGATCGCCCGGGCCACATCAGCATGCAGGTGAACATCCACCTGATAGTCTCCAGTTATACGAATCGCGCCTTCGGACATCACAACTTCGCTCTTCCTGACTTCAATACCCATATCGCTGAGTGCCTGAGCAATCTCTACAGTGCCTACCGAGCCGTATAATTTTCCTTCTTCACCCGTCCGCGCGACAATGGTCACGGTACACTCTTCGAGCTGCTGAGCACGTTGTTCCGCCTCAGATAGGCGGGCGACTGCGGATGCCTCTAGTTCCGATCTCCTTGCCTCAAAAACTTCCCGATTTTCCTCGGTTGCTCTCACGGCCTTGCCCTGCGGCAACAAGAAGTTCCGGGCATAGCCGTTTCGCACCCCGACTTCTTCGCCCAGATCACCCAGGTTGGTCACTCTCTCCATCAAGATAACGTTCATAGGAATCCTATTAGTTGTCGTGCTGGTCGGTATACGGCAACAGTGCTAGATACCGTGCACGTTTCACGGCTCGGGCCAGTTGTCGTTGATATCGTGCACTGGTACCTGTGATACGGCTCGGCACGATCTTGCCAGTCTCGGTAACGTAATCTTTAAGGAGGTCAAGATCCTTGTAGTCGATTTCCTTGATTCCCTCCGCCGTAAACCGGCAATAGCGTTTGCGTCCAAAACGTCTTGCCATGATCAGTCTTCCTCTTCCAGTACTTCTTCGGTCTCACCATTTTCCGCTTCGCTCTCAACATCTTGTGAAGTGGTGTCTTCTGTCAAAGCCACTGACTCAGTTGCTTCCGTATCGTTTCCAGCATCATCACCATCGAGGGTCGACTCGGTCTTACTCTCAACCACTTGCGCTCGCTGATCCTCGCGCTGACGGTCTCTCTCACGATCTTTTTCTTGCTCCCTCAGTTCTTCTGCATACAGCTTAGATATCCCTGTCTCAGGCTCTTTTTTCGACATAATCATGTGGCGCAACACCGCGTCATTGAATCGAAACGCGCTTTCCACTTCGTCAAGAGTCTTTTGATCTGCTTCGATATTAAAGAGGATGTAGTGCGCTTTATGGATGTCTTTAATCGGATACGCCAGCTGTCGCCGACCCCAATCTTCGGTACGGTGAATAACACCGTCATTTCCTTCGATCATAGCTTTGTAGCGCTCGACCATTCCCGGGACCTGTTCTGACTGGTCCGGGTGCACTAGAAACACAACTTCGTAATGACGCATAGAAACTCCCTTCGGTTTATCGCCTCCGCCTACGAGGGCGTGAAGCAAGGAGAAGTTTTATTTAGGCAAACGCTTTCGCGTGGCGGCAGGATTCTAGAGATTTGCAGTCCCCACTGCAACGAACCCCGACGATCACGTCCCTCTCTGCCTTAAACACTCAAACAAGATTACCCCCGTCGCGACAGACACATTGAGGCTCGAGACCCGCCCCGGTGTAGGAATCGTCACGAGATGATCGCATTTCTCACGCGTCAGGCGGCGCAGTCCGCGTTGCTCTCCGCCAACGACGATGGCGACTGAATCACGATAGTCTATGTCCGTATAAGGGTGCGTCGATTCTACATCGGTCCCAACAATCCAAACGCCTTGTTCTCGCAACCAATCGAGCCGACGAGCGAGATTTGAAACTTGAACGATCAATAGATCTTCCAACGCGCCGCTCGCCGTCTTACGTACCACGTTAGATAACGGGGCATTCGAACGCTTTGGTATTAGCACGGCGTCCACATCGGCAGCTCCTGCCGATCGTAGACATGCCCCCAGGTTACGAGGGTCCGTTACTCCGTCAACCACGAGAAGTAGCGGCTGATTATAGGTCGGCCAAAGGGCTTCAAAATCCAATTCCGTAGACGGTGCGACCGAATGGCATTCAGCAACGACACCTTGATGGGCCTGATCTCCCGCCAATCTAGTGACGGCACGCCTATCGGCAGTTTCAACTCGGACGCCCTGTTCACGAGCACGTTGCACCAAGTTGTGCATGCGCGAGTCTCGCCGTTCCCCAACGACCAGAATCCGTCGGATTGCGTTCGGGTCTTTGGCTAGTACGGCCTCAATCGCGTGAAAACCACTCACCATATTTTCGTCAATTGCCGTCAAGACGCTTTCTTTCTTCTTGGCCGTCCAATCTTCCGTTTTCGGTTTGGCATCTCCGAGCGCAGATTGATACGCCCCAACTCCACCGACACATCCTCGATCACCACCCGAATCTTTTGCCCGATCGAAAAGCGATGCCCTGAACGCTCTGCCACCAAGCTCATGGTGTTAGGCACCCATTTGTAGTAATCCGACCCCAACCTTGACACGTGCAAAAGTCCTTGGATGCAAAGGTCGTCAAGTTCGACAAAAACGCCGAATTCAGTGACCGTCACAATCGTTCCTCCGAAGGCTTCGCCCACGCGTTCCTCAACCAGTGCGCACTTCAACCAAGCGTCGACCGCACGCGTGGCATTTTCGGCACGGCGCTCGGTCATCGATATATGTGTTCCAACGTCCGCGAGCGCCTCATAACCCGGGGCGCCCGATGGTGCCTTTCCAAGTCGCGCCTTAATTAAACGGTGATTCACCAGATCCGCGTATCGACGAATCGGCGATGTAAAGTGCGCGTAGCTCGATAATGCAAGGCCAAAGTGACCTTTATCGTCGGGGGAATAGCGTGCTTGTTGCAATGTTCGAAGAATCAACATCTGCCAGATCCACGGCTCGATGGGGGTCTTAGGCGTCGCCGAAAGAATGCGTTGAAGATCTGCTGGATACCTAATGGCTCCGGTAAACCGTTGGCCCACGGACTGGAAAATGTTGCGAAGTTGTTCGATTTTTTCCTGTTCAGGCGGTTCATGCACGCGATACATGGCTCCGGAATTCGTACTTTGGAGATACTTAGCGGCTGCGACATTAGCGGCAATCATGGCTTCTTCGACAACGCCGTGGGCTTCAGTACTTACCACACGTGTTACCCCCACAGCTTTACCTCGTTGAATCTCGACTCGTCCTTCATGTGACTCAAAGTCAAGCGCGCCTCTATCGGCCCGTCGCTCGCGCAAGCCTCTATATACCGCGTAAAGATGCTGAAGACTTGCGCAAATCTTGGCGGTCCAATTCGCCTCGGCGCTCTTCAGGTATTGGTCAAGCTCCGTATAGGTAAGGCGACCATGCGAGCGAATCACCGCCTCGTAAAATGAGACGTCGGTGACGTTCGCACTGGGATTGAGCGTTAACTCGCAAATCATGGCCAAACGGTCTTCATCGGGCCGAAGTGAACAAAGGTCGTTGGATAAACCTTCGGGCAGCATCGGGATCACGCGATCCGGGAAATAGACCGAGTTTCCTCGCTCGAAGGCTTCTTGGTCGAGCGCGGAACCGGGTCGGACGTAGTGGGCGACATCAGCGATCGCCACCAACAATCGCCAGCCACCTCGCGATCTCGGCTCCGCGTATATCGCGTCATCAAAATCGCGAGCATCCTCACCGTCGATGGTGACGAACGCCGTGTCACGTAAGTCCTTGCGACCTTTTCTATCGGCCTCAAGTAACGCTTTTCGAATGCGCGTTTGCACAACCTCTCCGGGCCATTCGCTAGGTATACGGTGGGCATGAACCATTGCTCTGCACGCACGTTGGACTTCATTGTTGTGCCGTATTACGGTTTTTACTTTTCCCCTTACCCGGCCACGTTCTACGTCAAGAATTTGGACCTCTACAACATCTCCTGCTCGACAACCTGGATACGGCGCGACCAAATCGATGTGTTGGTTATATCCCGGCTCGAGCGATTCAACGTGTGCGTGACGTCGATCACGGTGATAGATGCCAACAACCGGTATCGAAGAGGGCTTGATCAATTCCACAACCCGCGCAACTCCACCGCTCAACCTCGTGCGAACCGTGTCTCCTTCGCGAATACCGCTGACACCCCGTAGCTCAGTGGAACCGCTTTCCCGACTGGATACAAAGAGTTGAGATCCAATTCGGTTAACGACACCGCTCTGGTCACTTAGGTTGTTGAGGCGATATTTACTGCGGCCCTCTCGAACAATTTGTCCATCTTCCAGCAATCTATTGAGTACCCGCCTAAGTTTATTGCCACCTTTTCCTTTCCCGACACCGAGATGGCTGACTAACTCGCCCCAAGACGCTGGTCCTATCTCATCAAGGGCCGCAAGTATCTGGGAAGCTTCGGGACCTCTTATCTCACTCATCGGAAGGAAAGCCTTCGGCGACGATTACCGACAATATGTTCAATGCCGAACCCCTGTAGTAAAGTCCGCGTCCCTCATGCCGAGGTGGTGAAATTGGTAGACACGCTAGCTTCAGGAGCTAGTGGGGGTAACCCCGTGGAGGTTCAAGTCCTCTCCTCGGCACCATCCACGTAATAGCCACTATCTAAACCTCATTATCTACAACCTCTACAAGCGTTGAATCCGCCAAAGCACACAAATGCGTCACCGATTTATGCCTCCTACTTGAAGGGGCGAGGGGACCGGAATGAGCAGAGTAAATCTCGTCGAACCTGGACAGATAGAAAAACGGCGGGTCTATGGGACGGCGCGGATGGTACATCATCACGACAATTATTGTTGTCCCTAGCCACGGATAAAGTAGTTGCGTCCATGTATCCTTCGCTTTGCGTACCAGTGATTCCGCTTTCGCCAAATTCGTATCGGTATTCGGACTACACGCCATCTGTGTGGCAGCAACCGTGATCTTCCTCTCACTCATGATCTTCCCCATGCCCAGCGGCTCGACAACAATCGTTCATTACCGAAGCCCGACCATTCCCTCTGCGGTTTGAGCTCATCACACCTATAGCTGGGGATCAACGTGCAGCCCGTCCACGATCAACCCTTTTCGCCTGGCCAGCCGCGAAAGCACAAATCTGGCACGAAAGTTGGATACACCGTTCATTAACTGCCACGACAAAGCTACAGGCTTAAGTCCTAGGGACGATGTGGCGTTGCCCGAGAACGGTTATCCACTCGAGGAACAAACAAGACACGGGTCTTGCCTCAGAGAGCTGACATTACGCTCCCGTCGGCTCGAAAAGATTACGGAATGGGCAAGTAACCCTTTTCAACGCCTTTGGTAAACACGCTCACCGCGTTATGTGCGTGTAGGCTCTCATGATGTTCAACCCGCACCCAAAAATCTTTGACTCGTTGGTCGCTTTCAAGACTGGTTTTAAGTTTACGACCAGCATCCTCACAAAACATGAGGTTTGCACCGTTGAGTCGAGCAAACTCTCGCTCATCTTCGCGCTTCACCGCCGTTTGGACCGGGGTTTTCAGAACGTCCTCGACTCCGTCGATGAGATCCGTGATAGGGAAAGATTCCATACTGTCGTCAAGTTTAACCAACACACGAGCTAGGCTGCGTTGACTGTGGGGCGTCGCCATAATTCCATCTTCAGTTCCGAGCCAAGCTTTTACTTCAGACATCTTAACGTCACCCAGACGGCCGAAATCTTCTTCAAACTGCTGCTGAATAAGCTGTCGGGCCAACGCGGCAGAACATGGGCAGGTGCTTGAATAAAGTACGCCGAGTGAAAGTTCAACATTCACTTCACCGTTCACGTACGTACCCTTCAATGACACGGGATAACTGTTCCAGCCCGCATTTTCAGACACTAGCGCAGAACGTCGCACGTAATAGTCGAAGTCAAACTGTATAAACGCGCTGGTCGAAAGACCCCGATGCGATTCCAAAAGGGAGCTCAAGAGCAATTTAAGACCAGCCACCGTCAGTGGACGATTACTGGAATGCTCATCCAAGATTAAGTACAGGCGCGACATGTGAATCCCTTTGGCCTGCGTGTCATCTAGATTCACGTAAATCTGCACTTTTGCCTGGACTTCTCGCTCCTCATGCCCATCGTGGATCTTTAATGGTTGGTGTACATCGCTCATACCCACCCAATCAAGAGTACCCTCGGGATTGAGCAACTCCCGCATGGCGACATCAGGCATTTCTGTCTCTGAGACGAGTTCTGGTTTATTCATCTTCCCGATTCCTTCCCTACAACTCGCGGTTAAACGACTTCCGCACCGCAAACTCAGGCCAAAGAGCTCCGCATGATAGCGAATTCATTCTGTGCCAACCAATCGTCATCTGTCCCTTAATTCAGCGATTGTTGTTCCTCCGGCGTTAACGAGCGAGCTTGATCTTCCAACATAATGGGAATGCCGTCCCGAATCGGGTAAGCCAACCCACTAGCTTTAGACCACAGTTCCTCTACTTCGCGCTTATACACCAAGTCGGTTTTTGTGATCGGACACACCAGAATCTCCAACAACTTGGGATCAACCACGACGCCTACCCAACGTAGCTAACGCTTTGCACTTCACGAAGATTTTTTCCTATTTTCCCAAGACTTCTGTTAGGACGATCGTGTCATGCCTATCCGGACCCGTCGAGATCATCGCAATAGGGGCATCCACCCACTCTTCAATGCGCCGAATATACGCCTGCGCATTTTCGGGAAGATCCTTAAGGTCGCGAGCTCCCGCTGTCGATTCCTGCCAACCAGGTAAGTCTTCATATAAGGGCGAAAGTTCGGAGTAGTATTCGCTACCAAAGCGCGTCGACGCGCTTTCGCCATCCGATCCCTCGTATTTGGTACACACACGAATGGTCTCCAGTCCATCCAAGACATCAAGTTTGGTCATACAGAGCCCTGACAACCCCGTCATCTTAACAACGCGCTTTACGGCAGCCGCGTCAAACCAACCACACCGACGCGGACGACCAGTGGTGGAGCCGAATTCGCGGCCCTTATCGGCTAAATGCCTACCAACCGCGTCAAAGAGCTCGGTTGGGAACGGACCAGCGCCGACCCTCGTGGAATATGCTTTGACAATGCCCAACACATAATCGAGTCGGCTGGAGTCGAAGCCGCTGCCCACCGACGCCGCACCCGCCATCGTATGGGACGACGTCACGAACGGATAGGTTCCTAGGTCAATATCGAGCAACGCGCCTTGTGCCCCTTCAAAAAGAATGTTCTCTCCGCGCGAATTAAGGTCATGCAGGACTGAGCCCACATCGCCGACCATCGGTTCGATTTCCTCTGCGAGTCGAGACGTCTCGTCAAAAGTCTGCTGGAAATCAACGGTAGCCGCGTTGTAATACTTCTCCAGCATAAAATTATGGTAGTTCATGGCGTCGGCCAACTTGGTTGCAAACCCTTCGCCGTGATACAGATCACCCAGTCGCACCCCTCGGCGAGCCACCTTATCCTCGTAAGCGGGTCCAATACCCCGCCCCGTGGTGCCGATTTTCTCCGAACCTCGAGCTTTTTCGCGGGCAATATCCGTTGCAACGTGATAGGACAAGACCAATGGACATGCGGGTGAGAGCGTAATTCGTTCTCGTACTTCAACTCCCCTGGCCTCCAATTGGGCGATTTCGTCCAAGACTGCGCTTGGCGAAAGAACGACGCCATTTCCGATGAGACAGTCTACGTTGTCATGGAGGATCCCCGACGGAATTAAGTGCAGCACTGTCTTTTCATTGCTGATCACGAGGGTATGGCCGGCGTTGTGTCCCCCCTGAAATCGAACTACGGCTCCCACGTTCTTGGTGAGAAGATCGACTACTTTGCCTTTGCCTTCGTCACCCCATTGCGCGCCAACGACGACAATATTTCGGCCACGCATCAAAGGAATTCGCCACTCATTAAGATTTCACCAGAAATAAGAGACTCGCGCCCAGTATCATGCTAGCGAATCCAACCAGACGGATGGTTTTATCGTCGACACTTCGCAACGACTCCGCCAGCGTTCGCCACCGAGCTGGGAAAAGGAACGGCAGAATCCCTTCAATCACGAGGACAAGGCACAACGCTGCCCCAATCTGTTCCCACAGCACGGTCACTTATCGGT
>JAKUTI010000081.1 GCA_022448765.1 Pseudomonadales bacterium | reverse complement strand
TGGCAAGTACGACACAAATTATTTACCAGCATTCCTTGAACGAATTGACGTTGATGCTCTTATTGCTGAAATTGACGCCGCCTCAGGGGATACAACAACGGCTTTTGGGGAGGAATCGATTCGGATCGATGGCAGCGATGAATTGAAAGTGTTGTCACCTACGACCGGCATTTTCTATTCGACGCCGACCCCGGCCGAACCAGAGTATGTGATGGAAGGTGACCGAATCGGTGTGACCGACACACTCTGTCAACTGGAAGCGTTTAAGATTTTCACACCGCTGTGCATCGCTGACTTCAATACCGGCGAGACTGATCTCTACGAAACGGGTTGTGAGTATGAGGTCGTTCGTACCAACGTCGCGTCTGGTCAACAGGTGAATATTGGCGATTTGCTATTTGTGATCCGTCCCGCTTAAGCACCTGATGGGTTATCGCCGTCGAGAACGTTGGTTACGCCCATAATTCCCAAGTTCCTTTCAATATCGCCAGGGTACCCAAGATGAGAATGATCCTGCCTGTAACGATTCGAAAGGTGGTTTCGTTAACGCGGTCTAAAAAACGTGTTCCGATCCAGGTGCCTGCTATCGCGAGGATAACGGAACCGAAGATGAAGCTAGGAGTGAGCAATGAGTCGATCGGTTCGACCGCGACGATTGCGATGCTACTGTAATAGATAAGTTTGATGAGGTGTCCCAGTGCTTGAGTAAACGCTTTGGTCGCGACTACTTGGTACCGGTTGAGTGAGCTCTTCAAGTAAAAAACGTCGAGTAGAGGCCCGGAGGCGCCCGCTAGCAACTGGGCGGCAGTTACCGAAATTCCGCACGCGAAAGCATTAGGTGGGTTCGAGATGTCGAGTCCCCCGAGGCGGGGGACTAGCCGTGCGATCCACGGAAAGGTCCCGACCAGCAGCAAGACCAACGACGGATCGGGGACGATGGTCGTGAAAACAAATCCGGCAACGACGATCGTAGCGCCGAAGAGGTATGGAGGGATTACGTGCCAGACCATGTTCCTACGTAAGAACCAAAATCGAGAACCGTTCGCAATGCTCTGAACCGCGCCGTGCAAAATCATCGCGCTTGCGACCGGTAGGACCGTTACCAGGACCGCCATTAGGATCATGCCGCCGGCCATGCCGGCGATTCCCGACAGGGTGGCAGTCAACAATACGCAGAGCAAAACCAAAATCGCCACGGAATAACTCAAGTAAGTGCGCGCCGGATGACTGTGAGCCTTCACCCGGCAATGAGAAAAGAGAATAATTGGAATATAAGAAAGTAGTTCTTGGAATAAATGTCGTGATCGAAAACTTAGAGACCCTGGTTCAACTGTCGATAACGGGAACCATGATGGAAACGGCGACGCGATTGAAGATATCGCAAAGTGCCGTGAGTAAGCGCATTGCCTCGCTAGAGGGCTATTATGACCGTAAGCTCGTTGAGCGGCACGGCCGGCGAGTTGCGTTAACGCATCACGGCCGTCAGTTGGTTGACAAGGTCGCTCCTCTGCTCCAAGAAGTTCGGGGCGTGTTTCTGGAAGATAATGCGCTTCGTAAGGGTCGTATTATTGTTGGTGTCTCGGAAGCTATTTTATCGAGCTGGGGACCTCGCTTATTCGCCGTCGTCCAGGCTGATCTACCCGAGGTCGAATTTGAGTTTCATGCCCAACGGTCACCGGCCGTGTTGGATCGAATACGAGCTGGCGAGTATATGGTCGGGGTCTGCACAGGCGTGGCTGATGCCGAGGCAGACCTACAATCTGAAGTTATTCATCTCGAACCGATGGTCGTCATTCCATCGGGCCTTGTGCGAACTGGATACAAGGTTTTTGACCCGTTGGACGTGATTACGATTGAGTCAAGGTCGGGTGCTTGGACGTCGATCGAAGACGACATGCGACGGTTAAAACTTAGGAGGAGAACGTCGATGGAATCGTTCTTTGCGGCTGGGCAGATGGCGATCCAGGGATTTGGAAACGGGTTGGTTCCGAAGGGCGTTGCAGTCACACTCGGCATAGCCGAGGAACTCCTAATTGACGTAGGCCAACAAGGGATGCACCGGCCAGTACGATTCGTGGCACGTAAGTCAATGTTTGCGCGACCGTTGATCCAGAATTTTCATGAAGCGCTCGTGTCGCACGCCGTATCGATATAGGTCGTCGGTAATGTTGCCGGATATGCGTGTCGGCAAAGACTCCTTATCGCCGTGTAGACACTTCTTCAAATCTATCGACGGGACCGGTCGCCCATTGCGATAAAACATGAATCCATTCCTTTGCCGCGTTGAGAGCTGGGATCAACGTCAGTTCTCTGCCGCCTGCTTTTTGAAAATTTGCGGAAAGTTGTTCGCCGATTTCTTCAAGCGTTTCCAGGTTGTCCACTGCAAATGATGGGCAGACGACGGCCAGGTGCCCTACGCCTCGACGTGCCAACTCCATCGCGATGCGGGTAGTCGACGGTTGCAGCCACTTGCCGGGACGGATTCGAGACTGGAAGCTTTGGCTATGGTCGATCCCGAGCAGTGTCCCGATGGCGTGCGTGATCGAGAAACATTGATGTCGATAACACGTTGGGTGAGCCATTGAATCTACAATGCAACACGAATCCGTTCTTAGACAGTGACTCTTGGTGGGATCGGCGTTTGTTATGTGGCGCTCTGGAAGTCCGTGATAGCTGAATAAAAGATGTTCCGCAGTTTCGGGTAGATGGCTCTCCACATGAGAACCGAGCGTGCGCAGGAAGTCTGGGTCGTTATAGTAAGGTGGTAGTACCAATAAGCGTTTCTGACCAATCGCACTTGCCACTTTTTTGATCGTAGTAGTTCGGGTCGAATTGGCGTGTTGTGGATAAAGGGCCATCAGGACGACCTCATCAACGTTGCCTAGGGCATCGATCGCTGCCTCCACTTGAGGCTGCCCGTACCGCATTGCCGTGGCGACAGGGAGTCCACTTTTTTTGCGAATTCCGTCGGCGACCTCACCCGTCAAGGAAACAAGAGGGGATCCGGCTTCGTTCCAAATGCTTTGATACGCCTTGGCTGTCCGCGGTGGTCTAGATATAAGAATAGCGGATACGATTAACCGGCGCAGGATCCAAGGCAGCGAGACTACGTATGGGTCCATCAAGAACTCGTTGAGGTAGCGTCGAACGTCAGGAGTACTTGGGGTGTCGGGTGATCCTAGATTGACGACGAGAATTCCTCTACGTCCTTGGTAGGTATTTCGGTATAAGTTAGTATCCGCGCTCTTTTCCACTGTCACGTCGTTATGGCCGTTATCGTTGATTACGACGCAGGTAATTTGCGTAGCGTACAACGCGCTTGCGACGAAGTTGGCTTAACGGCAACCATTAGTGATGATCCCAAAACCATTCGGCGTGCCGACCGCATCATCTTTCCCGGTGTCGGTGCGGCAGGCAGTGCGATGCGGAGCATACGCAAATCCGGCGTTGACGTCGCGTTGCGCGGAGCATTTCAAGACGGTGTACCCATCCTCGGAATTTGTCTGGGGCTACAGATTTCGCTTGAGTTTTCGGAAGAGGATAATCAGACGACGCTTGGTTTTTTACCCGGCAACGTTTGCCGATTTCAACTCGACGCTCCTGACCTGAAAATTCCGCACATGGGCTGGAATGAAGTCGAGGTACGCCGACGACATCCGCTCTTGGAAGGAATAGAGGAAGGCGACGAGTTCTACTTTGTCCACTCATTTTTTCCGATGCCAAGAAATCCAGCGACGGTTTATGCCTTGACCCAATACGAGAGCGAATTTTGCTGCGCTGCCGGATTGGATAACTTCTTTGGTACGCAATTTCATCCAGAAAAGAGCGGTCGTGTGGGACTAGGCCTTTTGGGTCGATTTAGATTGTGGGACGGCCGAGTTGCTAAGTAAGCGGATCATCGCTTGTCTCGATGTGCGCAATGGCAAGTTGGCGAAGAGTATTCGTTTCGTCAATACCAGGGATATTGGCGACCCTGTCGAAAAAGCGCGTGAGTATTATTTGGATGGCCTGGACGAGCTTGTGTTCTACGATATTACGGCGTCTAGCGAAGCGCGTAACATCATGTTGAACGTCGTTGAGTCGGTTGCGGAGCAAGTGTTTATTCCCTTGTCGGTCGGTGGCGGGATTCGATCCGTTCGAGATGCAACTGATTTGAGGATGGCAGGGGCGGAAAAGATTAACGTCAATTCTGCTGCCGTTCTCCGTCCCCAGCTAATCAGCGAGTGTGCCGTGGCGATTGGAAGTCAAAACGTCGTGTTATCAATGGACGTGAGACGAGTAGACAGTACCGTTGAGATGCCAAGCGGCTTCGAGATCGTCATTAACGGTGGGAGGCGGTCCATGGGCTTGGACGCTTTAGCATGGGCGAAACGAGGAGAAGAGTTAGGGGCCGGTGAACTTGTGGTTAATTCTATCGACGCGGACGGAACGCGCGACGGGTATGACATAGCGCTAACGCGGCTTGTTGCTGAAACGGTCAAGATTCCGGTCATTGCGTCGGGCGGTGCAGGAACACCGGCTCATCTCCACGAGGTTTTGACCGCTGGTAAAGCTGACGCTGCGCTAATCGCTTCGATGGTGCATTACGGCGAATACAAAGTGAGTGAAGTGAAAACCGCGCTTCACGATTTGGGTGTAAAAGTTAGGATGTCGTGGTGATGAAAGCCATACAAGTTGAAGGACAGGAATTAAGTTGGATTGATGCTCCCGAACCAACCTTGGGCGTTGGCGAAGTCCTTATTGCAAATAAAGCGACAGCCCTGAACCGGGCCGATCTTGCGCAGCGGGCCGGACACTATGCTCCTCCTCAAGGCGCGAGTTCTATCTTGGGACTCGAATGTGCGGGCGTCGTTGAGGAGGTGGGCGAGGGAGTCGCACGTGTTCGCGAGGGAGATCGCGTATGCGCATTACTCGCCGGTGGGGGCTATGCCGAAAAGGTGGTAGCTCCTGCCGGACAGGTACTTCCGGTGCCGGAGGGACTTTCGTTCCATGAAGCGGCGGCGCTTCCAGAGGTTTTTGCCACCGCTTATTTGAATTTATTTATGGAGGCTAATCTCGAACCGGGCGAGTTCGTTCTCTTGCACGCGGGTGCCAGTGGCGTTGGTACTGCAGCAATTCAGCTCTGTGCCGCGTTTGACAACCCCTGTTTTGTCACCGCTGGAAGTGCTGAGAAGGTTAGCCGATGTGCGGAATTAGGTGCCGCGGATGGCTGCGATCGCCACACGGTTCGATTTGCCGAAGAAGTTCCAGGTTGGACGGCACAGCACGGTATGGACGTCATTCTGGATCCGGTTGGCGGCGGTTATTTTGAATCGAACGTCGAGTCCTTAGCGGTTGACGGCCGGCTTGTTCTTATCGGGCTACTCGATGGGTCAACGTCGTCGATCGCGCTGGGGGCTATGATGGCGCGACGTCTTCGTGTCATCGGGTCGACGTTGCGTGGTCGATCCATTGCAGCAAAATCAAGGGTCATGGATGATCTCCGCGAACGCGTCTGGCCGCTCATTGAGACTGAGCAGATAAAGCCGGTAGTCGACACAATCATGTCGGTAACTGAGGCCAAAGAAGCCCACCAACTGTTGTCGCAAGATGGAACGTTTGGAAAGGTGGTGCTCGATATACCCCAGTAATCAGGTCGTTGCGTTGTCGCCAATAATTTTTTCTAAGGCAACTTGCTGTTGGCGTAATGTCTCTATCTGACTCGAAAGCTCATCAAGTCGAGCCTGCTCTTTGGCGACAACGTCGGCGGGAGCTTTCTCGATGAAATTCGGGTTGCCCAGTTTTGAGCTAAGTTTATCGAGTGTCAGCTGTTTTTTATTGATTTCTGATGAAAGCCGCTGCTGTTCGGCCTTCGCTTCATCTGGATCCGTGAATGGAACGATCACCTTCAGCTGATGTACTAGTTGGACGGAGCTTGCGGGTACAGCATCGCCCGCCTCTAGCCACACGATCTCGTCTCGCAATTTGGCCTGTCTTTGCAGTAACTTCGCCGTTGTTTCGCTCAGTTGTCTGTCACGTGCTGTACCCCCCTGCAACATCAAAACGACTTCTTGCGAAGGTTTAACGCCGCGTTCGCCGCGAATATTGCGTACCGCCGTGATTACGTCTTTAAGCCAGTTAATGGCGATGTCCGCTTCTTCGTCTAGACCGGCATCCTCTATTTGTGGGAATGGTTGCAACATAAGTGTTTTTGCGGTGATGCCGGCTAAAGGCGCGATTTCGCGCCATAAGGTATCGGTGATATACGGCATAATCGGGTGGGCGACTCGTAGCAACATTTCCAACACGGTGATCAGGGTGGTGCTCGCCGCTTCAACCTCCGTGGATTCGGCGGTGGGATCAAAAAAGACCGATTTAGTCAATTCGACGTACCAGTCGCAGAACTCGTGCCAGATAAATTCGTAGACGACGTTTGCGTATAGGTCAAAGCGGTATGAACCAACCGCTTCGTGGGCATCGATAATTAATTGCCGCATTCGGGAGACAATCCAACGATCTGCAAGGCTTTGGTTATCACCACCTAATTTGCTGTTTGAATGCACGTTCATCAGTACAAATCGCGAGGCATTCCAGAGCTTGTTGCAGAAATAGTGGTAGCCCTCGACTCGGCTTAAGTCAAAATTTATGTTGCGGCCGGGTGAGGCATAAGCACAGAAAGTAAAGCGAAGAGCGTCGGCTCCGTAATTCCGAATTCCGTTTGGGTACTCTTCTTGAGTTGCTTTAGTTATCGCTTCTGCCATTCGTGGCTGGGTAAGATTTTGGGTTCGTTTAGCGATCAAATCGTCTAGGGAAATACCGTCGATGATGTCGAGAGGGTCTATGCCGTTGCCCTTCGTTTTGGACATTTTTTCGCCCTTGGCGTCTCGAATAAGTCCGTGGACATAAATTTCTTTGAAGGGAACTTCGCCCCTGAAGTGGAGCGTCATCATGATCATGCGTGCGACCCAGAAAAAGATGATGTCGTGACCGGTGACGAGCACGCTCGTGGGATGAAACAGACCCAGTTCCTGTGTCTCGTCGGGCCAACCAAGGGTGGCGAATGTCCACAAGGCGCTCGAAAACCAAGTTTCCAATACGTCGGGATCTTGGGTAAGTCGAACGTCCGCGTCGAGATTAGCGCCAGCGCGGGCCGCCTTCTCGTCCTCGCCAACGAAGACGTTGCCGTTTTCGTCGTACCAGGCCGGAATTTGGTGTCCCCACCATTGTTGTCGGCTAATGCACCAGTCGCGTACATCGCGCATCCATGCGAAATAGAGGTTTTCGTACTGTTTTGGAATAAATGCGACGTCCCCGTTCTTGACCGCCTGGATCGCTGGTTGAGCTAAGGGTTCGATTTCGACAAACCACTGGTCGGTCAGCCGAGGTTCCACGATTTCGCCGGACCGCTCGCCGCGCGGAATCTTAATTGTGTGTTCTTCAACGGTTTCAAGTAAGCCGAGTTCCTTCAAATCCCCGACCACTTGCGCCCTTGCGTCGAAACGATCGAGATCTCGGTATGGGGAGGGTGCGTTCGCATTGATTCTTGCGTCCTCGGACAGGATGTCTATTTCCTCGAGTCCGTGCCGATGTCCGATGTCGTTATCGTTGAAGTCGTGGGCAGGCGTGATTTTTACGCACCCGGTGCCGAATTCGGGGTCGACGTAAGGGTCGGCGATAATAGGTAACCGACGTCCTACCAAAGGCAATATCGCGTGTTGCCCTACCAATGTGCGGTAGCGTTCGTCGTCGGGATGAACTGCTATGGCCGTGTCGCCCAACATTGTCTCTGGGCGAGTCGTTGCGACGACGACGTAGGCGTCGCCGTTAGCGGTTGTTAGTCCTTCTTCTAGGGGATAACGCAAATGCCACAAGCTGCCAGGTTCGTCTTCGTTCGTAACCTCCAGATCCGAAAGGGCCGTGCGTAGCGTTGGATCCCAGTTAACCAATCGTTTGCCTCGGTAGATCAGGCCTTGTTCATAGAGCTTAACGAAAACCGTCCTGACCGCGCGTGAGAATCCCTCGTCCATCGTGAACCGTTCGCGTGACCAGTCGACCGAAGATCCCATTCGTCGCATCTGCTCCGAAATCGTCCCGCCGGATTCATCTCGCCACTTCCATACGCGTTCGATGAACGCTGATCGCCCAAGATCATCAAGTGAGAGTCCTTCCGCGGCCAACTGCTCGGTGACGACCATCTGGGTGGCGATTCCTGCATGGTCGGTACCCGTTTGCCATAGCGTCTGTTTCCCAGACATTCGTTGAAAACGTATTAGCGCATCCATCAACGTATGTTGAAATGCGTGGCCTATATGCAGCGTCCCAGTGACGTTGGGTGGGGGTATGGCTATGGAATACGGCTCTGTCGCTGGCGAAGGAGCGAAGTAGCCGCTTTCTTCCCATTCAGCGTACAACGCGCGTTCGATCGCGTCGGGATTGAATTTGTCGTCCAGCTGGCTCAAGTTCCGGACTCGCGAGTCTGGGCGTCTTTGTTTGGCATGTCGATTCGTTCGTGGCCGCTAATACGGGACGTCATTGCTCTTCCCAGTTATCGAGGTCGTGATGGAAGAGAGGGTACCCTTTGTCCCGGTAGCTGCGGTATCGATCGCGCCCCATTGAGCGCTCAGGATTCAAGATGATTTCTGCGACCCGTTCGAATCGGCCAAAGAACGTTGGAATTTCACCAGTTAAGTTAATTAGCACATGATCTTCGGCGGGCTGCGGCTCTTCGTGATTAATCAGCACGGGCACACCTAGATTTTCCGTTCGTTCCGTACTGATCTCGTGCGGGAGAAAATTGGACGCGGGGTAGGACCACATTAGACCATCGATCTCGCCTGACTGGGTGGAATCCGAAGTTTGAACATTTACGCTTTTGCCCGAGCACACTGCTCGATACGCTAGCCGGCAGGCGAAACGCAGTTTGGCAGAATGTTCAACATCGGGCAGAAGATAGAAGTCGATGCGTGTCATTAAAGTCGGTCGATAAGGTATTGAAATAAGAGCGGTACGGGCCGCCCCGTGGACCCTTTATGAGCTCCGCCTCGGTAAGCTGTGCCGGCGATGTCGAGGTGGGCCCATTTGACTGACCCGGCAAATCGGGACAAAAAACAGGCCGCTGTGATCGATCCGGCTTCGCGCCCGCCGATGTTCGACATATCGGCAAACGGACTCGACAGCTGTTGTTGATATTCGTCCCATAATGGCATCGGCCAAACCCGATCCTGGATATACTGGCCCGATTCTTCCAGCGAACGAGTCAAGGCGTCGTCGTTGGAATAAAGCGCAGATGCGTGGCTGCCCAACGCGACGACACAGGCCCCGGTCAAGGTGGCAACGTCAATAATTACGCTGGGCTTTAGGGTTTTCGCGTACGAAATGGCGTCGCAAAGAACGAGTCGACCCTCAGCGTCGGTATTAAGGATCTCTACGGTTTTCCCTGAATGTGTGGTGACGATATCGCCTGGTCGCGATGCCTTTCCTGAAGGCATGTTTTCGGCAGCCGCGACGATGCAGAGAAGATTGAGCGGAAGTTGTCCGTCGATGGCGGCGCGTGTCGCTCCGAGGACCGAGGCCGCGCCTGCCATATCGAATTTCATTTCGTCCATCCCAGCGCCTGCCTTAAGGCTGATGCCTCCGGAATCGAATGTAATGCCTTTGCCGATGAGTGCGATGGGCGCATCGCCCTTGCGGCCACCGTTGTAGCGTACAACGATCATTTTTCCCGGATTTTCGCTGCCGCGTGTCACGGACATAAAAGCGCCCATCCCCATCGTCTGCATTTGTTTTTCGTCGAGGACGCGGACGCTAGTTTTAGGCAGCCGCCCCAGTTTACGACTCTCTCTGGCAAGGTAACCTGGATTACAAATGTTGGGCGGCTGGTTGCCCAGATTTTTCGCCAACTCCAGCCCAGCGTCGAGCGCTTGCGCGTGTCGAATAGCGCGAAGGGTAGTAGTTCGCGTTCGACGGTCAGCGTGAATTGCCACGCGGCGAGGACGAGAAACCTTTTCTCGACGCGATTTATGTTCATCAAAGCGATAAAGGGAGCCCGACAACGTCGAAAGGGCGTTTCGAGTTTTCCAGTAAACATCGCGGTCTGTGACTTCGATATCGTTGAGATGCCACACGGCATCCGGAACTGAAATCTGAGCGAGCGCTCTTGCCGCCGCGCCAACGTTCTTCCGAAAGTCGCTTTCAGATTGTTTTTTCTCGTCTGCGCCGACAACCATTACGTGCTCGATCTTATCGGGGAGAGCCAGTACGACCGTTTTACCGTGGGCATTGTCTGCAGTTAATCGTTCGACATAATCGCGATGCTTTGTTGTTCGAAAGATCGACCGTGCTCTTGCAGGGGTTACAACGAGACAGCCTGTTTTGTATTCGCCCGCGTTCCCCACTTTCGTGGAATACTTCATAATCATCGCCCGCCCTAGAAAGATAAAATTTTAGCGGATTGACTGGGTGCCAGGGAACGTCAACGTAAGGAGCCGTTGAATGAAAGTAGTTCCACGCAGGCAAAAGGCCAAGTTAAGGCTGTCTCCATTGTCAAGCGAAGGAACAATCTGACGATGGGCGTTCTCTCTCGGTACGTCAACCGAGAACTGGTCGCGGTTTTTCTTTTGGTGTTTATGTTGCTTGTTTGCGTCGGTCTCGGTGGACGCTTTGTGGGTTTGTTGCAAGACGCTGCCGGTGGTCGATATACAACTGAGGCAGTCTGGTGGTTGATCGGTCTTAGAATTCCAACGTTCTTACAGTTGATGGCACCGTTGAGCCTCTTTCTTGCGCTAGTCATAACTTTTGGCCGTCTGCATGCGGATCAAGAGTTCG
>JAKUTI010000080.1 GCA_022448765.1 Pseudomonadales bacterium | reverse complement strand
CTCATCGCCGATCGCGGGCCGTAGAGAGTTCCGCTACAACTTGCAATTAGCGTGGTTAAAAGGGCCGGAAACAAAAAAACGCAAGCGAACCGTCTGGATCCCAACAGAGCTCCTGCGGGTTTTGAAACTGTCAGCATTTTATCACAGCCGATTATTAGCACCCTGCCTGCGGCACGAAACCCACTTTGCACCTCTGACTTTCTTGTGAGCGGCGCGATAGGCAACGAAGATTGGCGCGCCCGCAGGGACTCGAACCCCGAACCCCCAGGTTCGAAGCCTGGTGCTCTATCCAATTGAGCTACGGGCGCAGCGATTCGAATTATAGCTGGACGGAGATGGAGTTTTGGTATGGTGGTTGTTGATCTTGATTACACAAGGAATGAGAAGTGACTGACCTACCGTTGAAGGATGTCGTGGTTCTCGACATGGGCCAAATATACAACGGGCCATACTGTGGCTATTTGTTAGCCATGGCGGGCGCGAGAGTCATTAAGATCGAGGCGCCGGGCGGTGAAGGGATGCGGGGTCGCTCAAGTGAGGTGAGCTCGAGCTACCCGTTCTGCATGTTGAACGGCAACAAAGAGACCATCACATTGAATTTGAAGTCGGATCGCGGGCGTAGCTTGTTAGAAGAGCTAGTCACGCATGCGGACGTGTTAATCGAGAATTTTGCGCCGGGAACAATGGAACGCAATCAGGTTGGCAGTGAAACCCTGACGGCGTTGAATCCACGTCTGATTTATGCGGCGGCAACGGGTTATGGGCAAGGAGGACCCCACCGAGATTATCTGGCCATGGACGTGACGGTCCAAGCGATGACCGGGGTGGTCGCGATCACGGGTAACGAAGGCGAACCGCCGCTCAAGTCCGGGCCCGCGCTTTGCGACATCCTTGGTGGGGTGCATCTTTACGGCGCGATCACCACGGCGTTATTTCGACGTGAACGAACCGGACATGGCGCGGTTCTCGACGTCGCGATGCAGGATGCGGTATTTCCGACACTATGTTCAGCGCTAGGAGCGTATTACCTCGCGGGAGGTAATCCACCTAGGACAGGCAATCACCACCAAGCGCTTTCCGTTGCTCCCTACAACGTCTATGCGACAAACGATGGACACGTGGCCATTATCTGCATTCGCGAAAATCATTGGCAGAGGTTGCTCGATGCGATGGGGCGTAAGGATCTAGAAGACGATCCAAGATTTATAGATATGGCGGCTCGGTCCGCCAACATGGAAGCCACCGACGCGGTGGTGGAAGAATGGACTCAGAAAAGGCCAAAGGAAGACGTATTCCGTATTTGTCAGACACACGATGTCATTTGCGCGCCGGTCCAATCGTTAGACGATGTTGTTAACGACCCTCATCTTCTAGAACGTCGAGCATTATCAAAAGTTCCGCACCCGAAATACGGGAATGTGACGCTACCTACTACGGCGCTTCGGTTTAGCGACGTGGAACCGCCAGAGGTGAAGTTGCCGAGGGGCGTCGGTGCTGACAACGATACCGTGTATAGCGACCTGCTAAACCTTGGATCCGAAGAGATTGAGGAATTGCGAAAAACAGAAGCGATTTAAATGAGGGTCTAGGTCATTTCAAATGTCGTCGCGATTAGTCCAAGCGGAGGGATTTCGGTCGTCGCGTCGTTCTTTACTGTCCAACCTTCGTACTCGGTTGAGATGACGGCCTCGGGGTTGTCAAAGTCGTTTGACGCTTCTGCTGATTCGGCATGGAGAATGTCCGAAGAAAGCACTCGTCCTATCGCTCGATCGGCGATGGAAACTCTTAATTGCATGACGTCCTCAGGATTGCGATTAAGGGCAAACACCTTCAGAAGGTTGCCTTCGATGATCGACGCGCTGTCCAGATCCTTGACGTGTCCATAAGTACTGCTCTCGTATCCATCGCACGCAATGGAATGTCGAAGGGCAACACCCCCTTTACGTATCGAAATCATCCGAAAGGCGTAAAAAATGGATTGCTTGAGCAGGTGGTCGCCGCGGGTTAGCACGGGGGCGATTACGTTCACGAGTTGCGCCAGATTGGCGATTTTGACCGAGTCGGCGTGGCGGATGAAGCTCATTAGAAACATGGCTACCACAAGGGCATCCTCAAAGTTGTAACGTTCCTCGATCAGGTGAGGAGCAAATTGGCCTTGGCCGTCGCTATGGGTACCTCCTCGGGCGCGGTACCAAACGTTCCATTCGTCGAAGCAAAGATAGGAACGTCGGGTTGATCGGCGTTTGCCTTGCACGTAACGAGCGCATGCATCGATGGTCTCGATCTGTTGATCGATGGAGTTAGAAATGGCCAGGTAGTCGGTCAAATTCCCGTCGGGATTACCCACATATCGATGCAAACTTATATAGTCAGCAAGACCTGCCCCTAGTTTTTCTAGGATCGTCCGATCCCAGTCGCCAAACGTCGGCATTTGATGACCCGAGGAGCCACAAGCCACGGTCTGAATCGAGCCATCGCAGCCTTTCATCATCTTGGCGGCTTGTTGTGCGGAAATGGCGTATTCGTCGGCCGGCACGTGGCCAAGTTGCCACGGGCCGTCCATTTCGTTCCCGAGGCACCAGATCGGTACGGCATGCGGGATTGGGTTACCGTTTTTAACACGCATGTCGGCAAATTTTGTGCCGGCCTGAGCGTTGCAATACTCGACCCAATTTCGTGCCTCTTCTGGGGTGCCGGTACCGAGATTGACCGCGAGCATCGGTTCCCAATCCAGTTTGCGACAAAGCTGGATAAATTCGTCGGTGCCAAATTGATTAGGTTCAATGCTTTGCCATGCCAGCTCACGAACGACGGGTCTGGACGTCTTATTTCCCACACCGTCGAGCCAGTGGTAGCCGGAAGCAAAATTCCCTCCGGGATAACGAACCAACGGCATCTCGAGTTGACGTAACGCGTCAAGGACGTCGGTTCGCATGCCATCTTCGTCGGCGTGTTCGGAGTCTGGATCGTAGACCCCTTCGTATATCGAGCGACCCATATGTTCGAGAAAACCACCGAAGATTCGGTCGTCGACGGTATCGATAGTGAAGTCTGTGTGTAGCGCTAGTTCTGCGGATTTCACTGTCATCTGGGGCTCCGTGGTACTCTTGCCAGCGCGCGAACATAGCAGTCAAGGTAGTGCATGGCTACGACATTTGACCCGGTTGAAGACGCTATATCTGCGATTGCAGCGGGTGAGCTGGTGGTCGTTGTAGACGACGACGACCGAGAAAACGAAGGCGATTTGATCATGGCTGGGTCGAAGGCCGCAGCGGATAAAGTTGCCTTTATGATTCGCCACACCAGCGGCATATTGTGTGCTCCGATTAACGAAGAACATGCCAAGCGGCTTCATTTGGAGCCCATGGTTGCACGCAACGACGCGCCCCTCTCGACTGCATTCACGGTGAGCGTCGACTACCGCAAAGGTCTAACGACCGGTATTTCTGCGGAAGAACGTGCGAATACCGTGGCGGCACTTTCAAGCAACAACATACAAGCGGAGGACTTCGTTCGTCCTGGCCACATTTTCCCCCTCGTTGGAAGAACCGGAGGGGTGATGGTCAGATCGGGCCACACGGAAGCGGCGATCGATTTATCGGAAGCTGCAGGTTGTGGATCCGTGGGATTGCTTGCGGAGATCGTGAACGACGACGGCTCCGTCAAACGGCTAGACGATCTTGTTGAATTTTCGGCTGAGCACGCCCTCAAGATGATTTCCATCGCGGACCTTATTGCCTATCGACAGCGCCGTGAGCAACTGGTGGTGAGAAGCAGAGAATTTCACGTCAATACACGGATCGGTAGGGCGCGCGCCTATGCCTATCGGACGAAGTTTGAAGATGCGGAACATCTTGCCTTGGTCTTTGGTAGCGTTGTGGCAAGTGAGGGAGTGGTGGTCAGAATTCACCGAGAGAAGCTGATCGAAGACGTATTTGGCCCCCAGAGTGAGCATGAAAAAAATCTGCTCGACGTTTCCCTGCAACGGATTGATGAATTGGGAGGAGGCGTTCTCATTTATCTGCGCAGCGGCTTTGTCGGTGTTCCCCTCGATCATCTGGATTCGAAGGATTTGAACGAACTCACGAGCCGCGAGACTGAACGTAAACACGAATGGTTGGAAATTGGTGTCGGCGCTCAAATATTGCGTGATTTAGGTGCTCAACACATTCGCGTACTTACGGGGCGGGAAATGGATTTTGTTGGCCTTGATGGATTCGGGCTCCAAGTGGACTCAACCGAGCTCCTGACAGGCTGAGTGAATTAGGTTCGATAGTGGAATCCCCGAGCCACGCCGCACCGCCCCACGTAGACTATTCGTATGTCACGAGTACGCTTGCCACATCGATCGCATTTCACCCGGTTGCGGATTTTGGTGATTGGGTAGTCGGGACCAAAGCGATCTTGCAGCATATCGAGATCGAGTAGTTCGGTACGATGACACGCAGTGCAGACACCAAAAAGCTCAAACGCGTGGTGCAGATCGTCAATCGTGTTAGGCATAATACTGTATATATATACAGTATTATGCTCAGCCCATGAAGGAAAACTCAGTGATCGGTGTGACGCTTGGCGATCCTGCCGGCATTGGTCCAGAAGTCTTCGCGAGGGTTCTAGATGAAGCATCTAGGAAGTGTGAAATCGTGGTGTACGGGACTCGATGGGCGCTTGAGTTGGGGGCGAAGATCGCTGGTGTGTCACTGAATGGACGATACAAATTAGTTGACGTTGGCATCGATGAGCCTGCGGATTTCGAGTTCGGAGTAGTTTCTGCGGTATGCGGACGAATAGCTGTTGAATCCGTTGAAGCGGCAGCAGCTGATGCGCTCTCCGGCCAAATCGATGCGATGATGACCTGCCCGCTAAATAAAGAAGCCATTCATGCGGCCGGCTATACCGACATTGGACATCAAGAGATACTGGCTCGACTAGCCGATGTCGATGCAACCGCAACCATGCTCATGACGCCTGGCCTACGGGTGGTCCATTTATCGACGCATAAATCGTTGATCGAAGCCGGTCACTACGTGACCCGAGACAACGTGTTAGAGAAGATTGATCTGTGTCACCGCACGATGACTCACTGGGGTCTTGACCGCATCAAGATTGCTGTGGCCGCGCTGAACCCGCACGGGGGCGAAGGGGGACTGCTGGGTCGCGAGGAAATTGAAGCGATTGAGCCCGCGGTTGAGGCCGCGAAGAAGCGTGGTCTTGATGTTAGCGGACCGTTACCAGCTGATTCCGTGTTCAATCGCGCGATCGAAGGCGAATTCGACGCTGTCCTCGCGATGTACCACGATCAAGGGCACATCGCGATCAAAGTGCACAATTTTCATGAAAGCGTGACGGCCACATTGGGAATACCGTTTGTCCGTACCTCGGTTGACCATGGCACTGCTTTTGACATTGCAGGACGTGGCGTCGCGGATAGTCGCGGTACAAAAGCCGCCCTTAATATGGCGATGATGCTGGCACAAGGAGCCCTAACAGGCACCACTTAGCCGCGACGGACATGTAGACAAGCCCATTTTGCCGAGAGGTTTTTTCGCGCGTCTGGCGGGCGGTTCTGCGGTCTGGCACACTCCTTGGAAGAATTCGAAGGGGGTGACGATATGAAAGCTGCGGTATTCAGAGAAGTAAACAAAGCAATGGAAGTGGAGGAGGTCGAGGTATCGAAGCCTGGCCCTCGAGAGATCCTGATCCGTACCGCGGCGGCGGGCGTTTGCCATTCGGACATGCACTTCTTTAATGGGACCTACCCGGGACAGTTACCGATTGTACTCGGTCACGAATCCGCAGGGATCGTGGATCAAGTTGGAAGTGATGTTAGTTACGTAAAACCAGGTGATCACGTCATCACCTGTTTGTCAGTCTTTTGTGGCCACTGCGAGTACTGCCTTTCCGGCCATATGTCACTTTGTCAGGAACCAGAAGTTCGGCGTGGACCGGCTGAGGACCCGCGATTGAGCCACGGCGGCGATCGCATGCATCAGTTTGCGAATTTGGGATCGTTCGCGGAGATGATGCTCGTCCACGAGCATTCAGTGGTAAAGATCCGAGAGGATATGCCGCTCGATCGAGCAGCGCTCATCGGTTGTGGCGTGACGACGGGGGTGGGCGCCGTCATTCATACAGCCGCCGTCGAACCGGGTGCTACGGTTGCAGTGATTGGTTGTGGAGGGGTCGGGTTGTCTTGCATCAATGGCCCGGCGCTCGCCGGTGCCAGTCGCGTTATCGCGGTGGATATGGTGGCTTCCAAACTCGAACTTGCGCGAAAGTTCGGAGCCACAGACGTCGTCGATGCAAGTGGTGGTGACGCGGTATCGCAAGTTCAAGGGCTCACGGGGGGTGGCGTGCATTATTCCTTCGAGGCCATTGGTTTAAAGGCCACCGCGGAACAGGCCTTTCAAATGTTGCGGCGAGGTGGGACCGCAACGGTCATAGGCATGATTCCGCCCGGCGATATGGTGACACTCCACGGCGTTGAGTTCCTCCAAGAGAAGACCATTCAGGGGTCGATGATGGGTTCCAACCGGTTCCGTGTCGATATGCCGCGGTTCGTCGACTTTTATCTGCAAGGCCGGTTACATCTTGACGACATGGTATCTAGTCGCATCAAACTAGAGGACGTCACCGATGCGTTGCTCGCCCTCGAGACGGGTGAAGTTGCGCGCAGCGTCATTGTTTTTGATAACTAGGAGTCCGTGGTGAAGTGGCTGTCGTACGCGGCGGCTGGGCGCGAAACGTTTGGCTGTGTGGTAGGAGACGGCGTTGCCGATATCGGGGCCAAATCTGACTTCACGAGCCTTAAAGAAGCGATCGCTAATGACGCACTGTCCCAGTTATCCAGCGGCTTGGGCGAGAGTCCCGATCACGCGCTCGGTGAGATCACCTATTTACCGACGATAACGGCACCCGACAAGATTTTGTGTGTGGGACTAAATTACCGAGAACACCAAGAAGAAACCGGGCGGGGGGGCGAAGCAAACCCGACCATTTTTGTTCGGTTCGCGGCCGCGCAAATTGGCCACGGTGCCAACATGGTGCGCCCGAGCGAATCCCAAGCATTGGACTTTGAAGGTGAAATTGCTTTGATCGTTGGCAAGAATGGCCGTCGAATTCCGAAGGAGTCCTGGCTTGATCACGTCGCTGGATTTGCCTGCTATAACGACGGTAGCGTGCGAGACTTTCAGGGCCACACGAGCCAGTTCACGCCAGGGAAGAACTTTTCGGGTACTGGGGGATTCGGGCCGTGGATGGTGACCGCAGACGAGATTGGCGACCTCGATGATATGGAAATTACGACCCGCCTGAACGGTGAAGTGATGCAGAATGCGAAATCGAACCAACTGGTGTTTGGTTTTGCTGAACTCGTTTCATATTGCTCTACATTCACCGAATTAGTCGCAGGCGATGTCATTGTGACTGGGACACCTGGCGGCGTTGGTGTGGCGCGTAATCCGCCTATCTTCATGGACGAAGGCGACGTCATCGAGGTCGAGGTGAGACCCATCGGCGTTCTCAGGAATCAAGTGATTGTTGGGTGAAGTTTGGTGTAGGCCAGAGCGTTCGGCGTACTGAAGACCCGCGCCTTGTAACGGGCGCGGGTGCTTTTACGGATGATGTAAACCTCAAAGGTCAACTGTATGTGGCGTTCTACCGTTCCCCGCATGCGCATGCACGATTGAGGACGATACATCTCGAGCAAGCGAGGGCATCGGCCGATGTCGTTGCGGTTTATACGGCACCCGATCTCGCCTCCCTCGGCCCTCTGCCGTGTCGGGCACAGTTGAACGATGCCAGTGGAAATCCTTGTTTCATCCCGCGCCGGCCGGCATTGGCTGAAGATAAAGTTTATTTTGTAGGGCAGGCAATCGCAGCGGTGGTCGCCGAATCGCGGCAAGCGGCCCGTGACGCCGTTGAGCTAATCGATGTCGATTTCGAATCATTGCAGCCGGTGGTTTCGCTTGACTCCGCGGTTTCCAGCGTTGCTCCGTTAGTCCATGAAGAACACGGCCACAACGTCTGCATTCATTTTGAGCGCGGAAACGAAGAAGCAACATCAAACGCTATCCGCGGAGCAGCCCATATCGTAGAGATCAGTGTCGTCAATAACCGTGTTGTTCCCACACCATTGGAGCCTCGCGTTTCAGTCGCGTCGTATGACGACGGAAAGTTCACGCTATATAACCCAAGCCAAGGCGCTGTTGCGCAACAGGGGGTTTTGGCTCGCTCGATCTTTCGCGTTGATCCTGCCGATATGCGGGTTATCTCGGGCGATACGGGTGGTGGATTCGGCGTAAGGGGTGAAGTACACCCCGAGACCGTCGTGTGCCTCTATGCGGCAAGAGAACTTGAACGTCCGGTGAAGTGGTGTGGTGATCGATCGGAAATGTTTTTGGCCGACTCTCACGGACGAGATAACATCAGTAAAGCGACCGTCGCACTTGATGCCAAGGGCGTCATACTCGGGCTTAAGATCGAAACGCTCGCGAATCTGGGTGCTTTTTGCTCGGCGGTCGGTCCTTTCGTCCCGACTATGGGGGGCGGACGAGTGGTCGGAACCGTTTATCGATCGCCTCATATCTACCACAGCGTTCGCTGCGTTTTTACCAATACTATGCCGGTGGCCGCGTACCGGGGCGCGGGTCGACCGGAAGCCGCTTATTTGATGGAACGTTTGATGGAAAAGGCTGCGGAAGCGACGGGTATCGACAGCCCGGAGTTACGTCGCCGCAACTTTATTCGTGATGAAGACCTCCCGTACACGAACTTGGCGGGGATACCCATTCGGAGCGGTGCGTTTGCAGAAACAATGGATTTAGCTCTGGCACGGGCCGACTGGGAAACATTCGACGAACGACGTCAAACGTCGACGGCCAGCCACAAACTTCGTGGGATCGGGTTCGGTTGTTACGTTGAATCATCGGGAGGAGGTCCCGAAGAAGAAGCTCGCGTTTCAGTCACCGAGGACGGTGGCGTCGAGATCACGGTGGGTACGTACTCGCACGGCCAAGGCCATGAGACCGCGTTTGCACAAATCGCACATGAAAGACTTGGCGTTAACTTCGACTGTATTCGTTTGATTCAGGGGGATACACGCGAAGTCGGTTTTGGTGGAGGTACGGGTGGATCGCGATCTTCGCAAATGGGTGGCATCGCCGTTTTGCGTGCCTCGGACGGCGTTATCGAGCGTGGTAAGCGGATCGCGGCGGAGTTACTTCAAGGAGGCGAAGAAACGGTCTCCTTTGAAGGTGGCCGCTATCGCGTCGACGATCGGACGGTCACGTTGCAAGAAGTCGCTCAGGCCGCGATGCGGCCTGAGTTTGGAGGCGATCTATCCGATACGCACCGCTATGATAGGGGTGAGGGCTACACGTTTCCGAACGGTTGTCACGTTGCCGAAGTTGAAATCGACCCAGATACCGGGGTGATCGAGGTTGTTCGGTACACCGCGGTGGACGATTGCGGCCGTGTAATCAACCCACTTTTGGCCGAAGGTCAAGTGCACGGAGGTGTTGCTCAGGGTATCGGGCAAGCAATGTTCGAACGGGTGGTGTACGACGACGATGGGCAGCTCATAACCGGTACATTCATGGATTATGCGATGCCGCGGGCGGTGCACCTGCCTTGGATTGATGTCAGTTTTAACGAGGTCCTTGAACCGTCCAACGAACTGGGTGTGAAAGGAATCGGAGAAGGAGGCGCTTGTGGTGCTCCGCCCGCGATCGTGCATGCCGTACTCAATGCACTAGTTCGTAACGGTGTTGCCCATATCGATATGCCGTTAACTTCGGAGCGGATCTGGCGAGCGCTTAATCGCGGACCGTAGCAGAATCGTCGTTAGTTATTGAACAGACTCGGCCTGCGGGCGACCTGCTACCCCGGAAATCATGTCTTTCGCATCGCGCGTTGACGGTTGGCTCGGCTTCAAACGAGCCGCGAAATTGAAGGGGTCGGTATCGATGTCCTCAAGCTCAATGTCGCCAGCGAGTACCGCACGTTTCCACTCTTCTTGTGCACCGTGTCTTTCTTTAAATTCCGGCATGACCTCGCGTGCAAACAGTTCCAGACTTGAACAGATGTCCTCGTGCGTGTTCTTGCCGGCTTGGTTGAGGAGAATTACTTGATCCACGTGCGATTTTTCGAGTTCGAGTAGGCGTTCGCGAATAGTATCTGGTGAGCCGATTAGTTCGCTGCCGGTTCGTTTCTGACCCTCTGGTGTTTTCTTCCATTCTTGATAGCGCTCCCAGAAATTCATGGTCCCGGGTTCAAACGGGCCCTCTTTGTTGTATAGCTGTAACGCGAACTGAAAAAATGTCCACCCGTCCGCTTTTTCCCATGCTTCTTCATCGGTCTCCGCGCACATGAAACCCGCTACGACGGCTATGTTCGGGTTGGTCTGGTAGTCAGCGAGTTTTTCGAGGTTATGGATAAACGTATTGTAGTAGGCGTGGACCCACGCCTTTGCCGCGTCGAGGCTCACGAACTTGAAACAAAGCGATCCCATACCCCGGTGCGCGGAGTATTTAATGGTGTCGAGTTGGGAGCACGCGACCCACAGCGGGGGATGGGGTTGTTGAAGGGGTTTTGGAACGACGGCACGCAAGGGGAATTTAAAGAATTCGCCCTCGTATTCCCAGCCGTGGTTCCAGAACATGGGCAGCGTGCAACGGACGGCGTCCTCCCATACGTCGCGCTTGTCACGAAAACGCAGGTTAAAAGGATGGAGTTCAGTGACAGAAGCGCCCTCACCTAGGCCCAACTCGACTCGACCATCGGAAACGAGATCGAGCGTTGCCACCTTCTCTGCGACCCGAGCTGGATGATTGGTGGTCATTTGCACGATGCCGTGTCCCAGTCGAATATTTTTCGTGC
>JAKUTI010000008.1 GCA_022448765.1 Pseudomonadales bacterium | reverse complement strand
TCGAGGTACAGCGAATGGATCAGGTCCAAGAGTATTGGCAAATACGAAAAGCTGCGGTTCGCGGTAGCAACGGACTTGTGGCGACACAGCACTACCGCGCGTCCGACGTTGGTGCTGCTGTATTGAGGAACGGCGGTAACGCGATCGACGCGGCCGTTGCCGCGGGTTTGACGCTTGGTACGGTCGAGCCGTGGATGAGCGGGATTGGTGGTGGCGGGTACATGACAGTGTATCTTGCTGAAGAAGATCGAGTGCACGTCGTCGAATTCGGGATGCGCGCCCCCCTGGGGGCTGTCCCGGAGGACTACCCCATCGTAGGAAAAGAGACGGGCACGGACACGTTCAATTGGCCCCGGGTTGAAGCCGATGCAAACGTCCATGGGCCCCTTTCGGCCGCCGTTCCGGGTTACTTGAAAGGCGTTAGTTTGGCCTTAGAAACCTTCGGTACGATGGAATGGCAGGACGTTATTGCACCCGCTGTGGTCACCGCAGAAGAAGGCGTTCCAATCGATTGGTATGCGACGCATATGATTACTGGCGCGGCGAGGGGACTTCGTTTATACGACCAAACGCGAGAGACCTATTTACATGATGGCTTGCCACCGACCTTAGGAATTGACGGTACACGCGGACGATTGAAACTGGGTCAACTCGCTGAAACCTACAAGACGATACAGAAGGAAGGACAGGACGCGCTATACGGTGGTGAAGTTGGGGAATGCTTGGCCGCCGATCTAGAAGCGGTAGGATCGCGGATTCGCAACGCCGATTTCGTTGATTATGAAGCCCGGTTGGGTGAACCAGCGACGACGCGATATCGTGGATCAACGGTTTACTGCGCGGGCCACTTGACGGCTGGCCCAACGCTCATGCGATCGCTCAACGACTTGGAAGAAAGGTGGACGGCATCCAGCGGAGACCCTGACATCATTGCCTATTCAAGTTACGCGGAGACCCTGCTGGCCGCGTACGAATATCGATTGAAACATCTTGGCGAGGGGTCTCAAACCAGCCGGCCGACTAACACAACGCATCTCTGCGTTTCAGACGCTTTCGGTAACGTCGTGTCGCTGACCCAGACCATCATGTCGGGATTCGGTTCGCGGATCATGTCGCCGAGCACGGGTATTTTGGTGAACAACGGCATGATGTGGTTTGACCCGAGGCCTGGTGGTCCCAATTCGGTTGTTGGTGGTCGACATCCACTGTGCAACATGTGTCCGACCATTGCGAAACGATCGGATGGTGCGATTCTTGCGTTGGGAGCTTGTGGGGGTCGCCATATATTTCCAGCCGTTTTCCAATTGCTTTCGTTTTTGTTGGACTATGAGATGGACGTTGATGAGGCGGTTCACCAAGCCCGCTTGGACGTTTCAGGAACCGACGTGGTCACTTTAATGTCGTCCATGGATGAGATCTTTCGTCACGCTCTTGCGGATCGATATCCCGGCTCTCGCGTTCGTCCAAACGGAGTTTCGCCAATGTTTTTCGGTCTGCCGCAGGTGATTCAACAACATCCCGCCGGAGAAGGCGTTGGCGGCTGCTTCATTCCCTCGCCCCACGCTCGCGTGGTCGCCGCATGATGGTTGGAATCATTCTGGTAAATAGGCACGATCCAAATTAGCGGACACGCATTCGCGACTCTGGTTGGAAGCGCTACTATGGGTTGGAAATCTTTTTGTCGAGATTCCGTGACCCTACGAATACTGAATTTGGACGACCTCCCGCCCATCGAGTTTCGGGAAGCACCGATCGTTGATGCCGCGCTGGTTGTGGGACGTATTGGCAGGCACGAAAGTCAACTTTTCGCCTCGGAACAAGGTGACGACTTTGACGGTTTCTCCCCGCAACGCAAAGCCGAATACGCCTCGGGACGTCGCAGCGCTCACGAAGCCATCAAACTACTCTCCGGGATGCCAGCAGCCGTAAAACGTAAAGGTCGACGACCAGAATGGCCCGTTGGTTACTGCGGCTCGATCAGTCATTCGCATGAAATTGCGCTTGCCATGGTCGCCTCGCGGTCGGTGTGTCTGGGAGTTGGGTTGGATGTGGTGAAAAAGAACGCGGTTTCCGAGAAGGTGGGAGCACGCATTATGAGTACTGCAGAAAGACGTTTCTCGTCGGTCTATACCGAATCCGATTGGCGTGCCATTGTGTTTTCGGCAAAAGAGTCCGTTTATAAGGCCGTTCATCCTGAGATTGGCGAATTTCTCGAATTCCGTGACGTCGAAATAACACTGGACGGATCCGATCAGATATTCACAGCCACGACGGTTGAGGAACGCCCTTCAAGCAGCGCTGTGCATTCGGGGATTGGTTTTATCACGGACTTTGAGGACCATTGGCTGACGTTGTTTTTGGTCTAAATCGTCGGACGACTAACGGGAGATTGTATGGATCATGTTCCTATCCATGGAGATGTCGCGCCTGGCTTCGAGGCCGTTGCCGAAGTCTTCGAACGTAACTTCACGGACGACATCGAAGTCGGTGCGAGTTTTTGCGCTGTGGTGGATGGAGTTGCGGTCGTCGATCTCTGGGGAGGCTACTGTGACCAAGCTTGCACGGTTCCATGGGAGTCCAATACGTTAGTTAACGTCTACTCGACCACCAAAGGCATCGCGGCGACGGTTGTGGCCACACTTGTGGACCAAGGCTTACTCGACTACGAGGAACCTGTTGGCAACCATTGGCCAGAATTTCGAGCGGCCGAGGGTGGGCTGACGGTGGGGCAATTTCTATCCCACCAATCCGGCGTCTGTGGTCTCCGGGACAAAGTCACCGTCGAAGATCTCTACGACTGGGAAGGTATGACGCGGCGGATCGCTGCCGAGCGCCCACACTGGGACCCGGGTACCGCGGCTGGTTACCACGCCATACTGTGGGGATTCTTGGCTGGAGAACTCGTTTTACGGCTAACGGGTAAGACGCTGGGGGCCCTGGTTAAGGAACGTGTGGCGGATCCGTTGGGTGCGGACTTCCATATCGGGTTGCCGAAGTCTGAGCACGGTCGCGTCGCCGATTTGATCGGGCCGAACAGAGCGCGCATTTTGCCGGATTCTGTGCTGGCCGAACCGGCCAAAGTGCCTCCCTTATTTACCTTTGCGTTGCAGAATCCGACCATTCGGCCCTACCGTGACGCATGCAGTACCGACTGGAGAGTAGCGGAAATTGCGGCGGCGAATGGTCATGGTAATGCGCGCGGAATTGCACGGGTATACGGCACGCTCGCGCGGGGTGGTACATCTGACGATGTGCAAGTCATGCGACCCGAAACCATTGCGCGTATGACGCGGCAGCAATGGGGTATGGAAGACGACCTCGTTTTGGGGAGGCCAATGCGTAGAGGCTCGGGCATTAACCTGAATACGGCGGAACAATATGGACCGAATCCGACGGCCTTTGGACATAGTGGTGCCGGTGGCAGTATTGGGTTTGCCGATACAGACCGACTCCTAGGTGTCGGGTACGCGATGAATCAAATGCAGCCGGGCATCGAGGCCGATACCCGTGGAAGTCGGCTGGTCCGAGCCATCATTAACTGCATTGATTAGCGCTCGATACAAAGAAATCGTTTAACGGTTGGGCCCTCGAAGCATCGGCACCGGTTGCCATCGCTCCAGCGGCGTTTTTGGAAGCACGGTTGGGTTGACACAACTCATTGGCCATTTGCCTTGCAATACCAGAGCCACTTCACGGCCTGCGCGTCGGCGTGCAGTGGGCCGCATTCGAGTCGAGGCAGATGCCACGTGTGGCGTGATCGTGACGTTAGGCATTGTTAGTAAGGGGTTTTGCGGATTGGGTGGTTCCTGTTCCAGAACATCCAAGCCAGCGGCTTGAACTTTGCCACTAGTGAGAGCGGCGATGAGGTCGTCCTCCGCGATGATGGGACCGCGCGCCGTGTTTACGATGATGACGCCGTCCTTCATTTGGTTAAACGCGTCGCTGTTGAGCGAATGTCGCGTCTCAATGTTGTCTGGCGAGTGGACGCTGATGTAATCAGATCGCTCCAGTAGTTCTCCCCAAGCGACCGGTTCGACGCCGTATTCTGCGATGGTTAATTCGCTCACGTAGGGGTCGAACGCTATCACGTGACAACCGAATGCCTGGGCCCGTTTAGCGACGCAACGGGCGACGTTACCGAAAGAGACGAGTCCCAAGGTTTGGCCCATCAGCCGCGGCACATGGTTCAATTGCGGTCTGCCTTTATGCCATTCGTTTTCGGCAGCGAAAATGTTTTGTTCCTTGGTCCGTCGAATCGCGTTGAGTAGCAGCATCATGGCGTGATCGGCTACCTCTTCGATAAAAACGTCAGGGGTGTTTGTTACCACGATGCCGGCTTCGGTGGCCGCTTCGACATCAATCATGTCGACGCCGACGCTAGCAAGACCGATGACAACGCACTTGTCTAATTTCTGGATTACGTCTTCAGAGAACTGTAGGCCCCATGAAGTAATGATGCCGTCACAGTCTGACGCGCCCTCCGCAAAAGCCTCAGCCGTTGAACTTTCCACTTCCACGATATCGGCGACTGGCGCGAGAGCTTCCAGTTCTAGCGAATACTTCTGTTCCAGATTTTCCACGTCCGCGCGTCGAGGGAGCTGCATCGCTACTTTTTTTCTTTCACTCATTAGATTGTCCTAGTTAGTTGTTTGATTGCCTCTTCGCGCAAACCGCGTTTAAAGATTTTTTCCGAAGCGATTCTTGGTAAACGATCGGTACGTATCCAGAAGTGATCTGGAACCTTGAATTTTGCTAACCGGCCGAGCGCAAACGTTTTGAGTTCTTCCTCGTCGACGGGATCGTCGGGACTAACACAGACGACACTTGCGAGGGTTTCACCTAAACGTTCGTCTGGTACCCCAAATACGGCAACCTCCAGGACCGCAGGGTGATCGTAGAGGACTGCCTCGACTTCTTGGCAACCAATGTTTTCGCCGCCTCGGATGACCATATCCTTTTCTCTATCGGTAATGAAAACGTACCCTTCCTCATCCATATGGCCGATGTCCCCCGTATGCACCCAACCATCAACGAGTGTTGATCGGGTTGCCTCGGGCTGGTTCCAGTATTCTCGAAAATTCATGACCCCCCAAATACACAATTCGCCAGTTTCGTGGGCTGAGAGATCGTTTCCCTCTTTGTCCACGACTTTCACTTTAACGAGCGGCGCCACCGCGCGACCGCAACTGCGTGGGCGCTGAAGGAATGCTTCACCGCCGATGCCGGTGGCTAGCCCTTGGGTTTCTGTCATGCCCCAGCCGGTCCCCGCGCTACCTTTACCCACCTTCTGGTCTATTTGTCTCGCGTGTTCGGGCGCCATGGCCGCGCCACCACCTCCTGCACTCCGTAGACTCGATAGGTCGTATTTTTCGAACGCGTTCGATTGGACGAGCTCCCAGGCCATCGTGGGGACACCGTTAAAGGAGGTAATTCGTTCGCGCTCGATGATGCCCAGCGCTTCGTCGGCATCCCATTTGTACATCGCCACAAGTTTTCTGCCCGGTCTGAACGACTGCAGAAACTGAACAACCAGACCGGATACATGGAATAAGGGCACCGTGAGGATTGTCGCGGGAAGGTGCGGTGGCGGAGGGGCTTTAGCGGCCTGCGGATACATGTGAGCACCAATCGCGCCGCTGCATTCCCAACACATTAGTGCGTTCACGATCGCCCGGTGGGTTGAAAGAACCCCCTTCGGGTGAGCGGTGGATCCCGACGTATAGAGAATCGTGGCGTTGGCATCCGGATCCACTGGTTCGTCGGGCATTAAACGTGATCCGTTTTCGACGAATTGTTTCCAGGATAAGCAGTCCTCGGGATCGCAGCGAACGGCGACGACTTGAACATTGAGCTTGTCGCGGTGGGGTTGGAGCCGTTCAATCCGCTCTTGGTCCGCGAATAGTAACCTCAAGCCACTGTCCTCAATCCCATAAACCATTTCTTCGCCTGACCACCACGCATTCATCGCGACGCCCACTGCGCCGATCGCCGTGATACCCATGAAGGCGAAAATCCATTCAGGGTAGTTTCGAAGTGCGATACCGACACGATCGCCTGGTTTTATACCTTGATGCTTGAGTTGATTCGCAACCCGGGCACCTTCTTCCCAGGCTTCTTTGTATGTAAAGCGCTCACCTTGGTAGACGAAAAAGTCCCGGTCTGGATGCTGCAGTCCTTGCTCGTAGAGTTCGCGTAGGTTGTTGGGCGCATTTGAGAAGACAACAAAATCAATGCCGTCGACGGTCCGAGTCTCGGTAGCGTAGGGCTGCCCCGACGCGGTAACGGCGGCAATAGCCGTATCCAGTCCTCCCTGAACCATGATCTCTCCGAGTGGCCGACCGGCAATTCTCGCATCGTCGAAAGCTGAAGTCAGCCTCTTCGTGTAAGATCGCGCATCGCACTGGAAGTGGTACATGAGGAGAGAATTCGATGCGAGAGAACACGGCACTCACGGCATGGCGTGAAGGTGGTCAAACGATTGGGGCCTGGCTGAGTATTGGTAACGCGTACACTGCGGAAACCATGGCCGGCATGGGTTTTGACTGGCTGTGTGTGGATTTACAGCATGGGATGCTGAGTTACGACGATTTGAAGTACATGCTTCCGGCGATATCAACTCGGGAGAGCATTCCGATCGTGCGGGTTCCGTGGAATGAGCCATACGAAATCATGAAGGCTCTTGATGCTGGTGCGTACGGCGTGATCGTCCCCATGGTTAATAACAGGGAAGAAGCGCTTCAGGCGGTTTCCGCATGCCGCTATCCGCCCGATGGTGGGCGATCATTCGGGCCGATTCGGGCCGCCATGTACGGGGGTCGTGGTTACGCGTCCGAAGCGAACTCGCAGATCGCCTGCATTGCCATGGTGGAGACAGCAGAAGCGCTCGATAACTTGGATGAAATCGCGACAACGCCGGGTTTGGATGCGATTTACATCGGTCCGTCTGATCTTGCGTATGCCATCGGCCTAAACGGTCCCGGTGACTTTGAAAATCCGAAACATATCGAAACCGTCAACTTGATTTACGAGACCTGTAGAAAACACGGACTCGCGGTAGGGATGCATACGGGCAGCCTCGCTTATACCCAACGTTACCTCGAACAGGGGTTTAATTTCGTTACGTTGGGGACCGACAGTGCCTTCATGGCGAGAACAGCTGGAAGCGAATTATCGCAAGCGAAGGAAACCAAGGCAGCAGAGCCAGAAAAAACTGGATACTAAATCTTGATCCTGACCTTGCGCGACGATCTCCCTGGATTTACGCGGGTGTTGGCGCATACTGACCATCTCGAATAGTTGCGCAGGCGTTTTCTTATGCAATTTGAGCAAATAACATTTGAGAAAGAAGACGACATTGCCGTCATTACACTGAACCGTCCAGAACGGCTCAATGCATGGACCCAGAGGATGAATGGTGAGCTCGTTGAAGCAGTCACCTTGTGCAACGACGATCCAGAGGTAGGGGCCATCGTTTTCACAGGAGCAGGGCGCGGATTTTGTGCGGGCGCCGACATTCGAGACAATTTCCAAGCCCGCCTCGATGGCGATGGTGAGCGAGTCGAGCACGATTGGGTGGCTTTGGTTCGATCGTCGAAACCCATGGTAGCTGCGGTCAATGGGGCGAGCGTGGGTGTTGGTGCGACGATGATTCTTCCCATGGACGTGATTGTGGCGTCCGACGAAGCAAAATTCGGTATGTTTTTCATCAAAATGGGCGTTGTCCCGGAACTGGCAAGCTCACACTTCCTGGTTCAACGGATGGGTTTTGGTCGAGCAAGTGAAATGTGCTTAACGGGGCGTCTATATTCGGGACAGGAGGCATACGACCAAGGACTGGCTGATCGGGTGGTGCCACACGCTGACTTGATGACCGAAGCTAAGACGATGGCCTCGATGATGGCGGCGAACCCAGCTCCACATTTGCGTTGGGTCAAGGAATTGCTAAGTCTCAATGGATCCGAGACAGATATACGCCGAGTCCAGCAACGCGAGGGTGAAGCTTTGCAGAAAGCGTACGCGAGTAGCGAACACAAGGAAGCGGTCGCGGCCTTTCTGGAGAAGCGTGAACCCCGATTTAAGCGTGCTTAGTTCTAGTTGCTCGGTGGTTTACGGCGGATAACAGCGCGGAATAGGGAGGCGTTCCTACGGACGTGTTAATCGAGCAATCTGAAATGCTGTTGATGCTCTTGGCAGGACTCGCGGGGCTCATCGTTGGCGCGGCGATCGTATATTGGCGACTTGAACGCCGACATCGGGAAGCAATAGAGCTGGCGCAGATTAGAACGTCCGAGACGACGTTGGCGGAAAAACAGTTGATGGAAGAGCGTCTGCAATTTCGAGAACGCAATCTTCAAACGACCGAAGCTGAGTTAAAAGACGTGCAGACAGCGTTCGACGAATTGAGCCAGTCGAGTAAAGTAACCACTGCCGACGTGGTTCGGCTTTCCACCGTGAACGCGCAGCAAACCGAGGACTTGAGCACCCTGAGGCGGGAGATCATTAGTGCTCAATCTGAAGCCCGTGCCTCAGGACTGCAGCTGGCAGAGATGAAGACCAGGCTCGAAGAAACTGAGCGTTCGTTTGCGGAAAAAGAAGTGCTATTCAAACAGACTGGCGAGTCGTTGAAACAGGAATTTCAGCTGCTCGCTAATCAGATTTTTGAGAAGCAGGGCGAAGTTTTTCGTGTTCGAAACGAGGCACATCTGTCGACGGTTTTAGCGCCTTTCAAGACGCAATTGTCAGATTTCCGCCAGAAGGTTGACCAGGTCTACACCACGGATGCCAAAGATCGTGCGTCGTTACTGACCGAGGTTCGGAACTTGCAACGGGCAAGTGAGAAGGTTAACGAAGAAGCGGAAAATCTCACCCGAGCGTTAAAGGGAGATAAGCGCTTACAAGGGAACTGGGGCGAACTTGTGCTTGAGCGAGTTCTGGAAGAATCGGGACTGCGTAAAGATCACGAATACGTTTTGCAACGTTCGCTTCGGAATGCCGATGGCGATATCAAACGCCCGGACGTGATTATTCACCTTCCCGAAGACAAGGACGTTGTGGTGGATGCAAAAGTATCCCTGGTGGCGTATGAGACGGCCGTGTCTAGCGACGACGATGCGGCTCGAGAAGTAGCGATTAAACGACATGTGCAGAGTGTCCGAGCGCACGTCAAGAAACTTTCAGAACAGTCGTACGATCAATTGCCAGGCGTTCGATCGTTAGACTTTGTTTTGCTTTTTGTACCCGTGGAATCTGCCTTTACGTTGGCGATGGAGAAAGATCCGTCATTGTTTACGGAGGCGTTTGATAAACGTTTGGTAGTCGTTAGTCCAACCACGCTGATGATGACGCTTCGTATCATCGATAACGTTTGGCGTTACGAGAAACAAAACAAAAATGCCCAGGAAATTGCGAGGCGTGCGGGCGCACTGTACGACAAGCTTCGTGTGGTATTGGAGGATATGGATCAATTGGGTCGCAATCTTGACCAAGCGTCGCGCTCTTATGATTCGGCGTACGCGCGGTTGGCTAAGGGCCGGGGCAACCTGGTACGACAAGTCGAACAGTTTCGTGAATTGGGAGCGACGGTGAAACGTTCCATACCCCAAGAGATCGTCGACGACGCGGACGAATAGAAAAACTTCGACTGTACAAACCGTGGCCGTGAATCAATCGCTAGCGTCGGAGACGATGAAAGCCGGCGTTTCGCAGATGGCGTAAGGTCTAATCGACGTAGCGTCTAACGGCTGGCGATGAATGTGTATCGATTCCGCGTCTTCTCGGCGAAGTTGTTCGACCGATGGGGACAGACTGAGACTATCAAGAGATGTCCAGATCGGATTTACGGGCGTGAGAACATCAAACGTACAACGTGATTCGAACGCTCCTGCATGAAACTCCTGGACGTCGATTGACTCAACGATACTCCAGTGCGATAGCTCAAGAGACTCACCCGTAGCAAATACGATTGGGACTTGACGGTCTTTTTCTCGAGCCTCGTGAAATCGTTCGGCGGCAATGATCCAAGGATGGTTGTCGCGATAGATGCCCTGAGCATGGCCGTCAAGGATGGCTTGCAAAGCTTTTTCCGATACCACCGCGCAAAAGCAGAAATCCGCGACGCTCATTTGAAATTTGCTGTATATATATACATGGTTGTTATATTGCGGTGATCTGCCGTCGATTGGAAGTTGTTTGATTGCCTAAGTTATTCGTTGATGAAGCGCCGCCCATTGATTACTACGCGACCAATTTGCTCACGCTCATCAAAGATGTTGAGAATCAATACGTTGCAATTCTGAACTGCGCCGAACTCGATTTCGCTCGGCGTGTTTACAGTTTGGATGCTGATTCGGTGCGGCTTTACGCGCGGTTGGTTTCTCGCACGCGGCCCTTGCTACGCCTGACGAAACTACGTTACACGGAAGTTAGGTCGCGTTCCGACGCGATGGCGGAGCTCGTTGCTGTCGGGCTCGTGCACTGGTGCCCAGCCACCGACCTGAACGGCCTGTTGGACGGTTGGAGCATGGTGGAACTGCTGCACCTTTTCCCCGAGATCAAACCGATCAAGCCCAAGAGCGATTACGTCCATCAAGTCATTGACCACTTTGAATTCGATTCGGTCGTGACACGGCTGCAGGAACATGATCCTTGGGTGGTCCTTAACTTTGCAGAGTTGTTGGTCTTGTATCAATTGCTCTTCTTCGGTGATCCCTATCAGGGTTTAAGTACTTTTGTGTTACACGACCTCGGTCGCTTGCGATTCGAAAAATACCAGTTGCCGGCGAAGCGACGTCTCTTCGCCGATCGCTTCGCACTTGATGCATACCTCGATCTGCTGCGGGTGACGGAGATCGTTCGTGACCTAGGCCCATGCCCTGACCGATCGGCCGTCGCGCTTTTGCCTTGTCTCTGGCACAAATCTGCCCACCGTCTCCTAGAACGACGTAGGTCGCGTACGCTCAATCGACTGGCTCGGGGTTTTGAGCGGGCCGGAAACTTCGACGCAGCCTTGAGCGGCTACTCGCGATCCTCACTCGCGCCGGCACGGGAACGTAAGGTCCGAATATTAAATAAGCTTGGGGATGTGGAAGCCGCGAAAGAACTCGCGACGGAAATGGTTCGACGACCATGGACGACCCTTGAAATGGAGTTTGCGTACCGCTCCAATAAAATTTCGGTACCCAATCAGCCCATTCCGCAAACGGATGTTCCTTTGTTCGGATCTCAACCCGATTCCATCGAGCATCATGCGCTTGGTCAATTGACCAAATGTCTTGGTACCGGCTGGCATTTGGAGAACCAATTTCCGATGGGACTTTTTGCGCTCGCATTCTGGGATTGGATCTATGCCCCGATTGATGGCGTATTCGTCAACGCATTTCAAAGTGGGCCCATCGACCTCTTCTGGCCTGATTTTTTTAGTGCGAGACAACCCCGTTGTGAAGATCCGCTCCAACACATCGATTTGTTGTCCGAGAAACTTCTGCGTACCCACCATGATAAGAATGGGATTACTAATCGACTGATTAATTGGTCGGTCCTTACGCAACCTCGCCTTGAAAGGATTGTCGAAGTGATCGATCCAATAATCCTTTGCCAAGTATTAAGCATCGTACGAGAAAGCTTGGAGGAAGCACGTGCCGGATTCCCCGATCTAACGGTACTTTATGAGCCAGGAAGATTCGAGTTTGTCGAGGTCAAAGGCCCGGGCGATCGGGTTCAGAACAATCAGAAGCTCTGGATAAGGCGTCTTTTGGAACGCGATATTCCGGTGCGCGTTATGCGTTTTTCAGTGACATGAAATTTCGCGTAGCAGTTCGCGAACTAGCGGAACATGTTCATCGCAGGGGCGATATTCATCATCGGTTCGATCAACCGACCACAGCTATCGAGGGAATAGAAGCCCAACTGCGTTATCAAAGCGATTGCGTTAAGGCGAACGTTAACTATCGAACGGAACAGAGTGTTACGGAAGCTTTTCACCAAGAGGATCTTCAGCTCACAATTAGCGGTCGAATCGACGGCGTTGTCTTTCATCCCGGGGGCGCGGGAAACGATCTGTGCGCGCTTGTCGAAGAAATTAAGACCACGCGCATCGAATTTGCTCAGCTACCCGCTCATACACGGGAGCTGCATTTCGCTCAATTGAAGCTATACGCGGCTATGTTGTGCGAGAGCGAGTCCCTCGGCCGTTGTGAGCTGCGATTGACGTATTTGCATCCCGATACGGACGAGCAAATGGCGTTTAACGACCTGGCCACTTCACAGCAACTGCGGCGCTACTTCGTCGAAACCTGCAGGACATACGCCGATTGGCTTTCGCTGATTAAACGCCTTCATGATGGGCGGACGGATTTCTTGCGTCGCTTGGATTTCCCTTATGTGGATTTCCGTGACGACCAGAGAAACATCGCACGTTCTTGTTACCGTACTTTTAGGGACTCCGATCAGTTATTGGTTGAAGCGCCGACGGGAAGCGGAAAAACCATGGCGACGCTCTTTCCAGCGGCGAAGGCCATGGGTGAGGGCGTGCTGGAACGCGTGATATACGCGACGGCACGAAACACGGGTCAAAGAGCCGCAGAGCAAGCGCTTAAGGAAATTGCAGAGGATCATTCACAACTAACAGGAATAACGTTAACGGCGAAGGAGAAAACTTGTTTCAACCCCGGTTCTTCCTGCGACCCCGAAGTCTGCGAGTACGCACGCGGTTACCACGACCGTTTACCAAAAGCTCGCAAGGACCTGATGTCCAATGGAATCAGTGGTCGGCAGGCGGTCGAATCCATCGCACGGACGCACGGCGTTTGTCCGTTTGAGTTGGCGTCAGACGTGTCCAGATGGGTCGATGTGGTGGTTTGCGATTACAACCACGTATTCGACCCGGTCTTCGGCAGGCTACGGCAGCTTGCAAAACGAAGCGTTGACGTGGGTCTTTTAATTGACGAAGCACACCAACTCGGAGACCGCGTCCAAGAGATGTTATCGACGCGACTCGAGAGATCCCAACTCAAACGTGCTGAGGCTTTGGCATCTCGGGAAGGCGTAAGAAAAAAACTACGGTCCGTCGATCGCGCCATGGCGAGCCTTGGACGGACGTACTTGCCGGAAGGTGGCGAAATGGTTTTGCCCGAGCTGCCGAGGTCACTCATACGAGCGCTGGAACGCTTCCTCCAGTTCGTTTTTGTTGATGGTCTAGAACGCAACGTTGATGACGTTCTCAAGGAATTCATATTTACGGCGCTTCGCTTCCATAAAGGCATTTCCTGGTATGACCCTGAAACTTTTCGTTACTTTCTGTCACGACAAGGAAGTTTGATCACGGTTCAAATGCGCTGTCTCAAGCCAGGATCGCATATACGCGAGGTCGTGGACGATTTTCGCGGCACCGTGCGATTTTCAGGAACGCTTTCGCCTGCAACAGTTTTCCAAACGATTCACGGTTGCGACGGTCCAGCCCTTCAGTCAATACCGTCGTACGGCGCCGACAACATCGGAGTGTATGTCGTTCCCAATGTATCGACCTTCTTTCGCGACCGCACAACCACGGCTTCGACAGTGGCAAACGTTATTCGTCGTGTTTTGGACGCAGGACCAGGGAACTACCTGGTGGCTTTTCCGTCTTTTGAATATCTGCGAGTCGTTCGCGAGTCCGGTTGCTTTGACGCTGAACTGGCCGTGCAAGAACAACGTATGTCCCTCGAGGATCAGGCTTCATTTATCGAATGGATAAATACGGCAAATACGAAAAGGGTGGGCTTTGTGGTTCTCGGGGGCGTCTTTACCGAATCGATCGATTATCGATCGGATGTATTACGCGGAGTCGTGGTCGTAGGACCAGGAATTCCGCCGAGGAGCCTTGTCCGAGATACTCTTGCCTCAAACGATGGAAGTGATGAGATCGCCTACCGGCAGCCGGGCATGACCCGCGTCATACAAGCTGCCGGACGTGTCGCGCGGGGGCCCAAGGAGCGCGGTGTCGTCGTGATGATCGATCCACGCTTTGGGCAATCGGATTACAAGAAATATTTCCCTCGGCATTGGCACCCTCGTTCCGTGATGGCCAGTGAAATTGGAAACGCTCTCGCGAATTTCTGGTCTTTTTGAGACATCCCGAAAAGCTGCTCGATCGTTCGTTCTACCGTAAAATTCATGCATGCGAAGACGAACAAAAATCATATGTACCATAGGTCCTGCTTCCAACGATTTCGACACGTTGAACGCAATGTACGAAGCAGGGATGGATGTTGCGCGTATCAATATGTCCCATGCGACCCACGAAGACGCCACACGCACCATCGGGTGGATCAAGACCCTAAATCGCAAAGTGAAGTATCCGGTCCCCATATTGATCGATACCCAGGGCCCTGAAATACGAACCGCCAAACTGGAACGACCATTGGCCTTACGAAGGGGTGCCGAGATGGTGCTCGTTCCGGAGTCGAGCAACTACGACGGACCCGTACCGTTAAGTCTCGAGGTTCAGTTCGAAGGGCTTAAAGGGGCTGTTTCGCAAGGCGATACGATCTTCCTAGACAATGGCCTAATTAATCTGAAGGTTACGGAGTATGGACCGGCAGCCATCCGGTGCGCTGTTTTGGACGATGGAGAGATAGGAAGCCGCAAACACGTCAATATTCCGGGCGTTCGCATCAATCTACCTTCCATCACGCCGAAGGATCGAGAAGACGTCACGTTTGGCTTGGAGCTGGACGTCGACTTTATCGCCCAATCCTTTGTTCGAAGTTGCGAAGACATAGCCGAGATGCGTGAACTGCTTAACGACCGAAACCACGGTATTCATATCGTTGCGAAGATCGAGAATCGAGAAGGGGCGACAAATATTGCATCGATAGCCGAGATGGCCGACGGTCTCATGGTCGCACGAGGCGATCTCGGTATTGAGACCGACATTGCCACGTTGCCTAATTTGCAGCGTCAGCTGGTTCGGTCGTCGTTCAACGCTGGGCGTAGATGCATCGTTGCCACGCACTTGTTGGAGTCAATGGTTGAAAACCCGATTCCGACTCGTGCTGAAGTGACGGATGTTGCCAACGCTATATACGAAGGGGTCGACGCGGTGATGTTGTCTGCTGAGACGAGCATTGGCGATTACCCCGTCAAGGCAGTGGAACAGCTTGCCGAAATTGCTATGGCGAGCGAACGATTTCCCGACCTAGGATTCGCTCAAGACTTGGCCACCATATCGGACAAACAGAACATTGCTCGTTCGGCGCTCGAGCTCGCAGGCAGAATTCGGGCCTCGGGTATTGTCGTCATTACGCGTCGCGGAATTACTGCGGATCTCGTTACGAATTGCGGTCCAACGGACGTACCGATTTTTGCTTTCTCAAATTTAAGTCAGGTGCGTCGACGGTTGATGCTGAACCGAGGTGTGTATTCTCATCGAACGGCATTTAGCAACAATCCTGAGAAAACGATTCAAACCGCGCTATCCGTATTGCGGCAGCGCGAAGGCCTTGGTGCAGAAGAAAGAGTGGTGGTCATCAGCGACGTATTGGCCGCGGGACCGGTGGATGCGATTCAGTTGCGGACTGTCGGTGAGGTCAGTAATAAGTAGACCAAAGAATTCGAAGTGCCACGAAAATCATAAGAATGCCAAAGGCTTTGCGTAATGGATCCGACGAGATCTTATGGGCAGTGCGGACACCGATGGGTGCGATGAGCACGCTCGAGGCAATAATCGAAACAGTTGCTGGGAGGTAAACGAACCCCAAGGCATTGGGGATCTCAGTATTCAGGCCACTGGAGATATAGCCGACTGTCCCAAAAAGCGCGATGGCAGGACCCACTGCGCTCGCTGTCGCCGTGGCCCGTAGGATTGGGGCGTTAAAGTAGATTAGCGTTGGAACCATGATATTTGCGCCGCCGATGCCGGCGATTCCAGCGATGAGGCCACCGATTGAACCGAGCGCCGCGCTCAGGAAACGCCCGGGTAACGCTCGGCTGGGATTCGGTTTCCAGGACGTCAGCATCACGCAAGCAACGAAAAGCACGAAAGCGGCAATGAAAGTTTTCAAGAATAGGTCTGACAAACTACTTGCGACGTAGCTTGATCCGAGACTTCCGAGTGAAAGAAACACGATCCAGCGTCGAACCACGAGCCATTCGACCATGCCGCGTCGTATTTGAGCGTACGCTGCGGACGCTGACGTAAAGATGATGGTCGATAACGACGTGCCGAGGGCCAACAACGTGGCAGTATTCGCGGGAAACTGATCCGATGGAAAAAGATCCACCGCATCAAACAATATGATGAGCGCAGGAACGACGATCACGCCGCCCCCAATGCCCAGGAGGCCACCCAAAAAGCCGGTTACTGCACCAACCGCAACACAAATCGTTATAAAGAAAAGGTGATCCAATTCCAGTAAGGTACCGGTCTTTTCGGGAAGTCTACTAAGGAAACGTTTGGCCCGCCTTTTTCCCTTCCTGTCAATGAGACGATGTTCGTTTCATGGACGAATCGCGCTGCTAGTCATTTCTTTCTTTGCTTCCTTGATCTATGCGGACGTGCAACGCATCGAACTCCTCAACGGTGATATCTATGAAGGTGAGCTGAAAGACGGTGTACGGACAGGGCGGGGACGTTTAGAGCGACCCAGCGGTGCTTGGTACGAAGGCGATTTCCTGAATGGTCGGATCCATGGTAACGGGTCATACACCTGGGCTGACGGACGTATCTATCAAGGTACCTTTCAAAACGATAAGCAACACGGTCCGGGGACTCTTCGATGGCCGAACGGAAGCACCTATGCTGGCGACTTCCTTGAAAACAGACGCACGGGTAAAGGTCGTTTCGTCTCGGCCGGCAAAGACGTGTATGAAGGGGACTTCTTGAATGACCAAATGCATGGAAACGGTTCGTATGTTTGGTCTGACGGTCGGCGTTATGAAGGTATGTTCCGGGACGGCGTTAGGAGCGGCGTAGGTGTCTTAACGTGGCCGACGGGCAACAAATACGAGGGACAATTTCTCGAGGACCACCGTCATGGTCGTGGAGTCCTACACTGGGCTGACGGCGTGATCTATCGGGGTTTATTTTCTCTCAATCAAATGAATGGCTTCGGAGTTAAGACCGCGCCAAATGAAATGCCCACTTTTCAGCGATGGCGGATGGGCGATCTTATAGACGAATGGCCGATTGTCGAAAGTGAACGATGTCGACTCAATATCGATGGTATTCCTTGGATGTTTGCTGGGAGTTCGTGCATTAACGGAACAGCGCATGGCGATGGGATTGCGGTGAGAGTCGATGGCCAGGCCTTTATTGCCAATGGTCGATTTGTGTTGGGGCGACTTGTTAGAGGCGACCTGAAGACATTACCGTCAGCGATCCTGCAATGATTGAACTCCCTGGGTATTCGATTAACCGTGAACTAAGTGCCGATTCGCGAGCGCAAGTTTTCTTGGCGACCCAAATGTCGACGGGCCGTGACGTTGTCGTAAAAGTTTTTGACCAAGATGCGACGCGCAGCAGTCAATTCGACGATGAAGCGTTCATTCGAGAAACGTCGATCATCGCATCGATGAATCATCCACACGTGATCTCTATCAAGGATTACGGGATGGCGGACGAGATACCGTTTGTTGTCATGGAGTATTTGAGCCAGGGCGATCTGAACCAAAAGCTACAGCGGGGACTCGACATCCACGACCTTATTCGTGTGATGAATCAGATTTCCAGCGCGTTGGACTACGCTCATGTGAGGAATGTAGTTCACCTCGACGTTAAGCCGGGAAACATCCTGTTTGGTGACCGAGCAGCGGCGGTGTTGAGCGATTTTGGAATTGCGGAATTTGGACGCGGGAAAAATGGAGGGAACGAACGGCGCGCCGTTATGGGGACACCAGCGTACATGAGTCCTGAACAAACGGCGGGCGGAGAGATCGATGCTCGAACGGACTTCTACAGTTTAGGCGTCGTTTTTTACCAAATGCTCACGGGCGAACTCCCCTACCGTCCCGATCATGGTGGCAATGTGGCGCTCCGTCAGGCCAGGGATCCTCTGCCACGGCTCCCTGACCAGTTTGCCGCATTGCAACCCGTCGTCGATGGCTGTCTCGCAAAATCGCCCACTGATCGATTCGCTCGTGGTGAAGATCTACGGCGCACGTTAGCTGAGATAAGTACGGAAGGAATAATGCCGAACGCGGTCGTGCGTTCGGAAGTCGTAAAGACCGTGGAAATTCAGATGATCCAGCCGCCGTCCAACGAGGGATCTACCTCTCGCGCCGAGAATCGCGGGCATCGGCAAACGATGTCGCCACGGAGGCTGCTATCTAGAGGCGCGTTGACGATCCTAATCTCAGTTTTGATTCTGGGTACGACCTGGTATTTCGTCGAACAACAATCTGTCATTGGGAAAGCTTTTGTCGCTTGGTTCATTCCCTCAAATACCCCGAGTGTCGAAGAAGCATGGAAAGCGGCGGAAGCGCTTCGAAGCGATAGCAACCAGAGTCTTTCAGCGGTTGTGGCCGGTTACAGACGGGTGCTCGAAATAGATTCGCAACACGTCGGAGCGCAGATCGGTATAGGAGAGGCGGTAGAGATGTGGAAGTTGGATATTCGCCAAGCGCTTGACGCGGGCGATTTAGCGCTCGCAGAAGTCAAATTGAACGAATCTTTCAATTTGGATTCGACCGATGCAGATCTCTCCGTTCTTTTTGAGGATCTCGCCGATCGTCGTCTTGCCGAAACTCTCTTAAAGGATGCACGCGCGTTGTTGCAACGCCAGGGACGCGAAAACTTGGCGTCGTCTACTTCCGCGATACAAACCTATCAAGAGGTGATCCGACTTGACCCAACCAATGAAGAAGCGCCGATTGAACTAGATCGATTCGCCCAGTACTACGCGGATTTGGCCTCTCAAGATGCGCGGGCTGGCGATGTGACAAACGCCATGGCGAACATGGGACGTGCCAGCACTGCTAACCCAGAATTTATGGGGCTAGATAGCGTTCGTGAACAGATTCAGCAGGCAGCGACCTTACAAGCTGAGATCGATGGATTGCTGCGCGAGGCGAGTCGACTACGAGCGCTTGGGACCTTGATCGATCCTCCAGAATCCAACGCGGCAGAACGCTATCAACGGGTCCTCGCCACGGATCCGGAGAACGCAATTGCAAAGCAAGGGATGTCGGAAATCACTGCACAAGTTCAGCACCAATTTAATGTTTTGTTGGGCCAACGTAACTTTGTGGATATCAATCGATTGATCGATCGTTCTGTCGCCGTCGGACTGGGGGGGACGTCAATCGCTGAGTTTAAGTCTCGCTACTCGATAGAGCGAGAACGGGTCGATCGGGTCGACGCGCTTCTTGCTCGAGCGGAACAACAGATCGATCATGGATTCATAACAGAACCTACCGGTAACAACGCCGTGGGGACGCTCAGAGAAGTTCTTCGTTTGGATCCGGGAAACGAAGTCGCCGAACGGCGTTTACTTGAGTCAGCCGAGAGGCTAGCTTTGGTTGCTCGTGAAGCCCATGAAGTTGGTCTTCAGACTGAAGCACAACTGTATTTAGAGTTGGCCCTAACTGTGCGTCCCGATGTTGGCGAGTGGCGTCGATTACGAGATCAATGGACAAATGAGGAGTCGAGTCGATAGGTCATGTGGAGAGAGGAGTGTTCTATGGGAAGACATCTTGCTCGACAGTTCGGCGTTGCCTATGCTGTGGGGGTTATTTAGGGAGTGACAAGTAGTATGTCGGTCACCATTCCTTATGTCCGTGATCTGGATTTTGAGTACGGGCGTACCGACCAAATATCGAAGGACGTTCGACGAGTCATCGCGAATAACCCTAGCGCGTTTACCTTGTATGGCACAGGCACCTATATATTAGGGCACGGCGACGTCGCCGTTGTCGATCCGGGTCCTGCGGATCCAGGGCATATCGATGCAATCCTGAGGGCGACGGAAGGTGAAACCATCACGCATATGCTGGTCACCCACACCCACATGGATCACTCGCCAGGCTGTGCATTGTTAGCTGACCACTGCGATGCGGAGACGTACGCATATGGCCCGCATGGTTCGGGTAAACAGGAACAAGGTATTGTCGTTGAGGAAGGCGGCGATACCGACTTTCGGCCGGACAACAAGATCGGTCACGGCGACATAATTGACGCGCCGAGTTGGTCTGTCGAGTGTGTGTACACGCCGGGCCACACATCGAATCACGTTTGTTATGCATTGGCGAGCGAGGGCGCACTTTTTAGTGGCGACCACGTAATGGGTTGGTCGACAAGCGTTATCTCGCCGCCTGATGGTGATATGGAAGCCTATATGGCCAGTCTGCGACTTTTACGAGCCCGAGACGACGCCATTTATTGGCCTACCCACGGACCGGCCATCACCCAAACTCATGGGCACGTTGACGCTTTTATCGCTCATCGGAACGAACGCGAAGAGCAGATCATGGAGGCCTTGCGAGGGGGAATAACAACCATTGCCGAAATGGTTCCGGGTATGTACAGGGGAGTACCCGAGTATCTTCATGGAGCGGCGGCGAGGAGTGTATTCGCGGCGATGGAGTACTTAGTCAAGCGTGGGGATGTTGTCTGCGAGGATGGTGACCCTTCGATTGGTGCCCATTACCGGTCGGCTTAGGCGGTTTCGGGCGACGCTACTTTTTCAGACTTGCGTGATGCGTGCGACGAAACGTCGACGAGCGGTAAGCGAACCATGAACGCAACACCGGAGTTGTCGGGAAGATCCAGCGCATGAACGCTGCCTCCGTGATGTTCTGCGATCAGTCGAACCACATATAGTCCGAGTCCAAAATGTAGGCGACTTTGGCGTCCACGGTGGCTAACCATCGACTCAAACAACGATTCTCCGGCACCCTGCGGCAATGCGGGGCCACGATTAGCGATACTGATCTGTAGATGTTCCCGATAGGTATCTAATTGAACCTTAATGGGCGATTCGGGACGGTGAAAGTCGATGGCATTGTCGATAATTTTGTCGAGAAGTTGTTCGATGCGGTAATCGGAAACCCGAGCGTAGACGGGTCTTCCTGTCCCTCGAAAAACGAAGCGATACTTTTCGTGGGTTAACTGGAAATTCGCGACATAGTTTTCGATCAGTTTCTCGATATCCAACGTCTCAAGTTCTTCGGTTTCGAGTGATTCTTCTAGATTCGCGGCATCGGCTAGATTTTGAACGATGGCACCGATTCTGAGTACGCCTCTCTTGGCGCTTTCTAGGTATTTGCTGTCGCGTACCGACTCCGACTCGTTTTCGAGATTCTGAAGCGAAGTCGATAACGTGTTGAGCGGGTTGTTGATTTCATGCCGAAGTGTTCGTGGCATGTTCTCGATAAAGGTGTTGTGCTGATTCAACCGCAATAACATGCTGTCTATGCTGCGAGCCAGATCACCGATTTCGTCACCTGCTTTAACCTCAGACTGTAACGCGCTTGCCCTTAGGCGACCGTAGGGGTCTATTGCAGCATTTGCTTCGCGACGAAGCCCTCGTATTCGCCATGCAAGCCTGACCGAGAACGCCAGTAAGACAACAAACACGGCGAGCAGGGACAGAATCGAAAATAAAACGATTTGTTCAAGGGCGGCCTCTTGGAAGGTGAGTATCTCGGCCATATTTTGCTGAACAACGACTGCGCCCAAGGTTTTGTCTTTTGAAACGATCGGATGCAACGCCACAACGATCTGTGCGTCATCGGATACTCGTCGCAAGACGCCGGGTTGGCCGTCGAGTGCGGACGTTAGCGCTTTATCGAAAATGCCGTCCGACTCAATACCGGATTGGTCGTGCCAATCTTCGCGAATAATCAGTTTGTGAAGGAGCGGTCGTATCTTGGTGAACCAGGCGCGAGTATCTAAAACTGATGGACTCTCTGGATTCAGAGCGTCACTTGTTCCATAGGAACCTGTTTCTGCCCTCGTTCGGCGCTGACTATCGATAACTTGTATTCGAGCACCGGAATACCCGAGTCCTTGGATTATGTTAAGTAATTGAGGCGACCGGAACACGACGAGGTTAAAGCTCTCTTTATCTCCTTTTGGGAGCGTTTGGACGATGGCGCGTAACTCTCGGGATTCTCGATCATCGACGTCGGCAAAGGAGACGGCGAATCCCCGCTTAGAACCCATCATGGAAAGCGGCAACCGAAATTCAATGCCGTAGCCGGTTTTGGTTTCGACAATGGAACCTTGAACTTCGTTGGCGGGTGGTGCACCGGTAGCTGCGAAACGCCAGTCACCGCTCATACGGTAGGCGGACGCGACACCTGGTTCGTGAAGAGTGAGCGTAATTCGACCGTCCGTACCGTTTGTCTCGAAAAAGTTGATGCGGATGTGATCGGCAGTATCGAGCCGAAGATAACCTGGACTCCGGTAGACCCTTTGATCGTCGAATACGTTTACGTAGATGTATAACTGATCGTTGCGCTCCGCCATAAGCAAATCGAAGGACCCATCAGCACCTTCGGGTCCGAAATGTTGGGCTTTTTCAGTCAGGCCCGATCCCCAATCATTGGGATCACCATCGAGTCGCACCGATGTTGTCAGCGGGTGGACGTACAAAGGTTCGTACTCGACTGGGTAACTTACGGGTAAGTCGTTGAATAAATCGTCGCGGCCGTTGAAGAGGGTCGAAATGCCACGCGCGAGAAGTAGCTGCACATTTTCACGACTTTGAATTAATAGCCGCTCCATTTCGATCAGCTGAAGGTATGAGAGCCAAGGGATGACCAACAAGGCGAACCCAAGCAACATGAGCTTCGTACCCAAGCGGGGTCCGCGAATGCGAGAAAAAATGTTCAAGCGGACCAGCGATACCCGAATCCGTACTCGCTCTTAATGCAGGCGAATTCTTGATCGATTTTCTCGAACTTCTTTCGGATGTTTCGCATGTGGGTATTGATCGTATTGTTGGTCACAAGCGACTGCATGGTCGCGTTCATCAGGGTGTCGTAACTAACGGCATGACCGGGAACACGAACAAGTTTTGCAAGCATACGGAACTCGGTTCCAGAAAGGTCTAGTCGTTCTCCACGCCAGGAGACTATTAAGGCATCTTGGTCGAGGGTGAGGTCACCTATTCGTTTCGCCGATGAGTTGTCGGGGTCACTCTCGCCTCGAACTTCGTCGATGCGTAAGAGGGACGAAATGCGTTCAGCTAGATAGTCGAGCGAAATCGGTTTCGGAAGATAATCCCAGGCGCCCAGCCGCAAACCCGAGATCTTGTCGATTTCGTCGATTCGCTCGGTGAGAAAAATAACGGGAAGACTTGGTGCCCGCGACAAGAGATCACGGCAGATCTGGAAACCGGCGTCGACGTCTTCGCCAAGAATGATGTCGAGAATTGCTAGATCAGGAAGATCCCGATCGAAACCTTCAAGTGCTTCTTGGCGGCTTGCGTATCCTGTTACGTCATAACCTTTGTTTGTGATCGCGTCGGTGTAGTTGGCGCGTTGATCGGGGTCGTCCTCAACGATTGCGATGCGTTTAGCCATCGCCTTTCTCCCGTCATTGTTTTGCCGATCATACCTTGACAGACGATTGATTACCGTCCGTCACTCAAGGGTTGGCGATCTCTCCAGCATGTCTCCAGGAGTCTCCCTCCTGACTGCAGTTTGTTGGGATACAAAGTGCCCATGAAAGTTTTTGTACCGTTTGATGAGTCAGTTCTTGACGAGCCAAGTCTCGATGTAGGTATGGGCCTTGTTCCATACCAGGTTGGTTACCGATGTTTCGACCCACGTAATCTTTCGACCGGTGATGAACTTAACGTCGAGCCGGAGGAGGGCTGGTTGGAGGTCGTCGTCGGGTAGCGTTTTGTTTGGACCGTACACACGGAACCAAGCAAGTAGCGTCATTGGTTGCATAAGCGAAAACTAAGCGGCACGCTGTCCCGGTTGTAAGCGTGGCGGCCCCGGTGACCGATTTTTTTATCAACGTTGCTAACTACTTCATTTCCAGCCCGTGGGAATTGGTGGGCGCAGGGTCGGGACTCTTGTGCGTGTGGCTAATCATTCGCGAAAACATTTGGAACTGGCCCGTTGGTCTTACGTATGCGCTGGTTTCCGTACTGGTTTTTTACAACGCGCGACTCTATTCGGATTTGGTGCTGCACGTGTTTTACGTATTTATGAACGGCTACGGCTGGTATTTCTGGCTTCGCGGCAGCGGTACTCGGAGTTCCGAAGGGCGGTTGGTGGTTGCCCGGCTCAGCATCCGCATCGCCGCTTCTCTAGGGGTTGCGACGGTAGTAGGCATTGCCGCCATGGGATGGTTATTCGATCGTTACACGGATGCTGATCTCGCTTATTGGGACAGTACGACAACGGTCTTGAGTTTCGCCGCCATGTGGATGACTGCGCGTAAGTACATTGAGAACTGGATTATTTGGTTGGTTGTTGATGTTCTTGCGACTGGGATTTACATTTTCAAAGGAATTTGGCCATACGCTGTACTTTACGGGTTATATATTCCGATGGCCGTTTGGGGTTGGATGACTTGGTCGCGGTCCATGTTGTCGAGTATTACAAAGGATTCCGTCCCGTCGTGATCGTTGCCATCGTTGGGACAGAATGCACCGGAAAAACCACACTCTGTGACTCACTTGCCCAACACTATCGTGTGGAGTGGCTACCAGAATACGCGCGTGAGTACTTTTCATTACATGCTGAGAAGCGGCGGCACTACACCGTTCAAGATATAGCTTCCATTGCATCCACGCAGATTTGCCGTGAGCGGAATTTCGTAACTGATCGGAACTCGTTGCGGATTCTCGATACCGATGCGGTGGTACTTTACGTGTGGTGGCTCGAGAAATTTGGTCGCCCCCCGATTTGGCTAGTTGAGCACCTTCACGCAATCGAGGGGCGGCATTATCTTTTGACGAAGCCGGACGTTCCGTGGGAGATGGACCCGCTTAGAGAGTCACGACACGATCGGGAACGCCTACATTGCGTTTACAGGCAGACACTAGACGAATTTAAGTCACCTTACACTGAAATCGAGGGTCTAGGTTCTTCACGGCTCAGTCGTGCGATTGACGTTATCGACACGTTGACCTAAAGAAGGTGCTGGACGTTGGCGATTGATTGATCACGCTGCTTGATGATCTCGTCACGGTCGTTGCCGGTCCTGATCTGTGAAATCGCCCACGCGTGTTCCCTTAGTTGAAAGATCGCTTGTGTTTTGCGTAGCGTTTCTTCGCTTAGACTTTGGCCTAAATACGTTTCGGCGCATAACAGAGATTCAGCATCTCCGTACTCTGCGCCATAGCAATAACTGATAACGTCGAAAAGCGGGTCGTTATCGCCCGCCGATTCCCAGTCGAGGGTTCGCATGCCAGTTTTTGCGCGGATAATGTTCCATGGATTGAGGTCGTTGTGGCACCCGCGAAGCCCATCTTCATTCCAGCGGATTCGTTCGAGCCATGGTTGTTCTTTACCGGCTTGTCCCGCCGCTTCAAAGTAACGTGAAATATGTTCTGTCACGTCGTAACGGGTCACCGAAGAGGGAATGGCATCGTGCAATTCCCTCAAATAACTTGACGCCTCGACTGGGCTGAGCCGGCTGGTTGTAAGGAGATCACCCTCGACCCAACGCGTAATCATGTGACCGCTCGAGGTGTCAAACGCGATGAGCTCCGGCGCTACGGGCAGATTCGCAAAGTATCTTTCAAACGGGCGAGGGGATGGTGTTCGGACGATCCGAACAACAAAGACCTCGGCGTCGATTCTGAAGCGGAAGTTGTCGTTGGTGTAGCCGCCAGGTAAATACTCCAGTGCTTCGACTTGGCCTCGATTTGGCATGAGAGCGGAAATTATTTCGATCGCGTTTTCGTTGATATTCATGAATATTTAGGACCTGGCTCAAAGTCTGGGTTAGTACTTGGACGGAACCGTTGAAGGTTGTTTTAACAGATTTCTTGCCATCGGGGCTCGCCGACCGCATGGATTTGAATTTCGGGGCTTAAGATTGGGGAATGTCCAAGGTTGGACTGTCTTGGTCAATTTTGATGGTTGTAAATTGCTGGTGTGCGACTACTATGCCGCCGGAAGGAGAGTGGTATGGGCATCGATTACGTTGAGGACGCGCCGAGAGAAATTCGGCAATTTGGTGATGAGGAATCTGCGTGGGGTGGGATGACCGTTACGGATGTTCAGCACGTTGCTGAAATCTTCAATACGCCCCTGACAGGTGCGTATAACTGGGATTATCGAGTCGCTGATAATCGTATCCAGCGCTTGTACGAATTGGGTAAAACGCTTAATTGGAACGGGTCGCTTGACGTCCATTGGGATCAAACCCCCGATTGGCATGAACAAACACCCGTAAAACCAGAATTTATCGATGAATTTCTCGCCAATGCAGACTGGAACGGATATCCGCCGTTCGATGCGTTCTCCACTGAGCGCAAGTTGGAGTTTTTCAAACACGACAATGCCTGGTCGTTGTCGCAATTCCTCCATGGAGAGCAGGGTGCATTGCTGGTCGCGTCGCAGCTCGCGAGTTGCGCTCCAAGTTTTAACGCGAAACTCTACGCGGCATCACAAACCTTCGACGAAGCCAGGCATGTTGAAGTCTTCAACCGCTATTTGCAGACTAAATTAGGGCTGTCTTATCCGGTCAACCAGGGCCTGAAGTCGCTGTTGGACAAAATACTGACGGACGAGCGGTGGGACCTAAAGTTCATTGGTATGCAAATCGTTTTGGAGGGCTTAGCGCTTGCAGCTTTTCATATCGCCATGAACGATACGGACGATCCTGTGCTGAAAGAGCTTTTGTACCTCGTCATTCGCGACGAAGCTCGGCACGTTACGTTCGGCGTTAATTATCTCGAAGAATTTGTAGCGACGTTGTCAGAAGAAGAGAAAGAGGACCGCGCGCAGTTCGCCTATGAGGCGTGCATCGTTAGTCGAGATCGCTTGATACCAACTGATGTGTATCGGCACTTTGGTTGGGATGTTGAGGAGACGCGTCAGGTATTGGT
>JAKUTI010000079.1 GCA_022448765.1 Pseudomonadales bacterium | reverse complement strand
TCGAGTTGGGAAATGTACATGAGCAAAGCACCGCTAGGGCGCGAACCCGCTTGGTTTGCGCGGTCCCTAAGTACTCCGAGTGAAAGTTCTTCGGTTAAGGTGGATGGCATTAATATCCATTACGCCTGTTGGGGCGACATCAGCCACCCGGGTGTCGTGCTCGTCCATGGGAGCAATGCTCATCTTGAGTGGTGGCGTTTTGTAGCGCCCTTTCTAGCTGATCAATTTCGAGTCGTAGCGCTAGATCTATCGGGCAATGGCGATAGCGACTGGCGACCCGAATACAGCGGGGCTGCGTATGCCGCTGAGGTTAGGGGTGTTGTCGACGAGGCAATCCAGCAACCGCACCCGTTCGTTGTAGGCCATAGCTTTGGAGGGTTCGTCGCACTTGAAGCAGGCAGTCGATACGGATCGCAATTAGGTGGTGTGATCTTAGTGGACTACACAGTTGCGCATCCGGACACGTACAACGAGTGGGGACTCCGAGCTCAACGAGAAGCATTGAGGCCGCGAACGACACGTGTATACGAGGACCTGGACACAGCGCTCAGTCGATTCCGCTTGTTACCCGAGCAACCTACCGAGCACGAGTGTGTGTTGGAATACATCGCTAAACATTCGCTCAGAAGAGTGCAGGGCGGTTGGACGTGGAAGTTCGACCCGACTATGTTTGACCACCTAGAGATGGGTTCAGACCAACACCACAAGTTTGCACAAATGCAGTGTCGTTCAGCGGTAATTCTCGGCGAAACTAGCGGTGATGAGGGTGCGCAATCTGCGCCCTTCATGGCTGAGATGACTCAGGGGAAATTGCCCTCATTCAATGTCCCACAGACGCATCACCATCTTATGTTCGAGGAACCGATTGCGTTGACGATGGGCTTGAAGGGAATCTTGTCCGCGTGGTTAGCTGAAGATGGAGCCCAAGTCATGAACGAAAGCTTGAGCGCTTATCGATGAATTGAACGTAATGTGCCTTACGAGTTGGATTGGTTTGCCGCGTTGCTACCGGCTAGCCGTCCAAACACTGAACCCGAAGTCAGCCCCGTACCACCGGGATAGTTAAAGTAAAACAAGCCGCCGACAATTTCTCCGGCCGCGTAAAGGCCCTGAATTGGGCTTCCAGCCTCGTCGATGACCCGAGCTTCGGGATCAACATGGAGACCACCGAACGTGAACGTTATGCCACAAGTCACACCGTATGCCTCAAAGGGTGGGGTATCGATGGGATTGGCCCAATTGGATTTAGGAATTGAGAGGCCTTGCGTGCAAAGACCGTCTTTTACGGATGGGTCAAATGACGCTTCGACGTTGCATGCGGCGTTGTAAGCGGACACGCTCTTCAAGAAGTTCTCAGTATCCACAGTCTCCATGCGTTGCGCTAATCCACTCAGGGTGTCGGCTTTAATACGGGTCACTTGTTTTATTCGGTACTCATCCCTAAGCAGGTGCTGCACTTTTTGGTCAAAAATCTGATAGGCGAATTGGCCGGGCTGTTTAAGAACTTCGCGTCCGTAACGCGCGTAAGTGTAGTTGCGGAAATCGGCGCCCTCGTCCACGAATCGCTGTCCGAGCGCATTAACCATGATACCCAGAGGGTAAGAATGCTTCTGGAAATTATCGCCCACCTCAAGATCGCCAAATTCCGGCGCGTTAAGGTCCCAGCTAACAGCGTGACACCCAGACCAGTGGCCCCTTGTGGCTGCACCAATTTCCGTGGCCATCTTGATACCGTCGCCGGTGTTAAACCGAGTGCCTCGAACGGGCGCTAAATCCCAACCTGGACCTAAGTATCGTGTTCTCCATGCGGGATTGGATTCGAATCCCCCGCATGCTAATACCACTGCATCGGCAGCGACCAAGGCGCCGTCAACTTCGACGCCGCAAATGCTCCCCGAATCGGTTAACAATCGGGTCGCCCGTGCTTGATATTGAATCGACACCCCGATTTTTTCTGCGATTTCCGTCAGACCATCGACCAAACCCGGACCGCCACCCCAAGCTTCCACGGTTAGACCGCCCCAAAATCGTACGGTCCCTTCAACCTCGAACGATTGGCGACCGTAGAGTGGCAGAAACCGTATGCCGTGTTTTCGCATCCAGGCCAATGTTCCATAGCTTTCTTCCACCAACGTTTCGGCGAGGTCGGGATCGATCCGATAGTGGGTGACTCTCCCCAGATCGTCGTAGAAATCCTCACGTGTATACGTTCCAAATTCGGTGCGCTCGATTTCGGATTGGGTTAGGTCGGGCATGATTTTCTTGAGGTCGTCGATGCCGTCGTACACGGTTCGCATTGCACCTGCGGTGAAGCGCGAGTTCCCTCCTCGTAAATCGTATGATGCGCGTTCTAACAGGACAACTTCGGCGCCTTGCTCACGGGCACTGATTGCCGCGCATAGCGCAGCGTTGCCTCCCCCCACAACGACCACGCGCGTCATGCGATCACACCGGTTTGCCGTAAGCGCTTAATTTCGGAAGTTGAAATGCCCGTCTCCGTCAAAATTTCGTCGCTATCACGACCAAGTGTTGGTGGTATGGCTGTCGGGACCGTGGGTGAGTCGTCAACGGTAAATCCAGCGCCTAAGAACGTTAGCGCGTCGTCCATGCCAGGCACGTTGCTCATGCTTGTTAGAGTTCTTCGAAACTGCAGCTGCGGGTGTTGCACGACTTCTTCTGGACTCTTTAATTGTCCCGACGGAACACCTGCCTTGCGAAGGACATCGTCCCAGTGACTTGCCGTATTAGTCGAGAATATCTCCCCGAAAATGGTGCGCAGCTCATCACGGTGTTTCCTTGATGCGTTGATGTCACGAAAGCGATCGTCTTCCAATAAGGCGTCGCAACCCAGTGCGCGGGCCATTCGTTCGAACAAGCGTTGATTGTTGGCATTAACTAACAGAACCCCGTCCTTCGTTTGCCAGGTACCGGCGGACCCGATTTGGGCTAAGGGATTGGGACCGACCCTTGGGCCGACCTTGCCCGTGGCAAAGAAGTTGTAGTAATTGAGCCCCATCAGCGCCATGCAAGACTCAAGCATTGAAACATCCAAGAAGGCTCCTGGACCTTCACGACCACGGCGGACCAGCGCGCCGAGAATGGCCGAACTTGCGATGACCGCTGTACCGGCGTCCGCGATGGCGAAACCTACTCGAACGGGTTGGGTCTCGGTTCCCGTTGCCAAGAAAATGCCGGATTCACCCTGGATTAAATGGTCCATCGCGGCTCGATCCGCTTCAGGACCCGACTGTCCGTAGCCCGAGATCGCACAATAAATCACCGATGAATTAGCGCTCTGAGCGGATTCGTACCCGATGCCTAACCGATCCGCGGTCCCTGGACGCATGTTGATCACGATCACATCGGCGTCACCCATCAGTCGGCGTACGACTTTAACCCCGTCATCAGTTTTCAGGTCTAAAGCGATGGAACGCTTGTTCGCGTTTTGGCCAAGGAAACCGGGTGACATTCCTGGGGCGAGCTGTTCGCCCATGGATCGCATTTGATCACCTGCTCCCGGTGCTTCGACTTTAATAACGTCCGCACCCATCAGGGCGAGTTGATACGTGCACAGTGGACCGGCATGCACGTGTGTGAAATCCAGTATGCGCACGCCTTCCAGCAGATTGATGCGCGGTGAATTTGCTGGCATTTGCCCGACATCCCGCTTACTCGTAGGCTGTGGAGCCTATCACGAGCTCATAAGGGGACTAGATCGTGGAAGTTAGCCAGTTTGAGTTAGACGGGCACGTTGCACGAATTACGTTGGATCGACCGGAATCCTTAAACTCTCTTAATCCGGATCTCCGTTGGGAGCTTTCGCAACACTTCGATGAAGTAGAAAATAACGACGATATATGGCTCGCGGTCGTCACGGGTTCAGGGGACAGAGCGTTTTGTGCCGGTGCCGATCTAAAGCACCGGGCGCGAGAACGAAACGCGACGACCGAACAACGTGCTGACTGGGCTCAGAAGAATATTGAGACGCGATCGCTGACTGAGCGTTGGCATTTCGCCAAACCCGTGATCGCACGGGTGAACGGTTTCGCCTTAGGCGGCGGGCTCGAATTGGCGATGGCATGTGACATCATCGTCGCCGCGGAACATGCAGAGTTTGGTCTGCCAGAACCTCGTCGAGGTCTGATAGCGGGAGCCGTTGGCGTGCATCGTCTGCCGCGACAGATCGGACTCAAACCTGCGATGGGTCATCTGCTGACGGGACGGCATATGACGGCGGCACGGGCGTACGAGCTTGGTTTGGTTAATCAAGTGGTATCACTCGACGGTTTGGATTTGGCTGTAAATGGTTGGATCGAGGACATCCTGCGTTGCGCCCCCCTCTCCGTTAGGGCAACAAAAGAAGCTGCGATGCGCGGTCTCGACATGGCGTTGCCACAGGCTTTTTACAACGAATACGAATGGGAGAGGAAGCGCCAACAAAGTGCAGATACCTTGGAAGGTCCACGAGCGTTTGCTGAAAAACGGGAACCCCGGTGGATGGGTGAATGAACATCCCCAAATCTTCCTTCGCGATGGTTCAAGTTGGGCCTCGCGAGCTCGAAGCGAGAGACATACCGATCCCCGATATCGATGCGGATAGTGCGATTCTGGAGCTAGAAGCATGCGGTATTTGCGGTAGCGATTACGAACAATTTGAGGGCGTCCTCAGAACACCTTTTCCAGTGATCCCGGGTCACGAGCCCCTTGGGAAGATCGCACGAATCGGTGATGTCGCGGCGGCTCGTTGGGGGGTTGACGTCGGTGATCGAGTCGCAATTGAGACAATGCTGTCTTGTCGTCACTGTGACCCGTGCTTGGGTGGCGCGTACCATTTATGTGATAACCGGCGAATTTACTCGTTCATCCCGCTTACCGAGGCACCCGGTCTATGGGGTGGTTACTCGCAATACATGTACTTGCACCCGAACTCGATTGTTCATCGAATGGACGCGGCGTTGCCGGCAGAGACGGCGGTTATTTTCAACCCGTTAGGTGCCGGTTTTCGTTGGGCGGTGGAAATTCCGGAGACGGGTGTTGGGGACACGGTTGTCATCCTGGGACCAGGGCAGCGAGGGTTAGCAAGCGTGATCGCCTGTCGGGAGGCGGGTGCAGGAACGATCATGGTGACGGGACTTGCTGAGGACGCTCGTAAACTCGAAGTCGCGACGTTATACGGCGCTGATTACACCGTAGACGTCGATAACGAGGATGCCGTGCGACGTGTGAAGGAACTCACCGATGGTAGCGGTGCCGATGTCGTGATCGATGTTAGTTCGTATGCGACACAACCGGTGACTGACGCGCTTTCCATGGTTCGACCCGGCGGGACTATCGTTCTGGCCGGCGTGAAAGGATTCAAGCCAGTTGAAGAGTTCGTCAGTGACCTCATTGTGATGAAAGAAATAACGATCAAGGGTGCGATTGGAGTGACGTCGTCGGGGTACGACCGAGCGATTAAGCTAATCGAGTCCGGGCGCATTGATTTCACCCTGATGCACACGCACGAGTTCCCATTGGCCGATGCGGAATTAGCTATTCGGACGTTGGCGCGGGAGATTGAGGGCGATGAATCCATCCATTCCTGCCTGATTCCCCCTCACTGAGGGTCATGTAGACTGGGCAAAGAGACCTGATTGGAGGACGACCCGTATGACAGACTCGCCGGATACTCGGCCCACATTCGAGTTCAACGAGAAGGTCGCTCGGTCGTTTATGGACAACGACTCGATCGCAGGCGGGTTGCATGGCTATCTTGGGTTTGAAACAGTGGCTGTTGGTCCAGGAACAATGCAGGGCAGACTTGAAGTACGTGAGGAGTTACTCACGTCGTTTGGCAACATGCACGGGGGCGTTTTGTCTGCGTTTTGTGATCATCTGCTGGGCACCGTTTGTTATCCGGTAATGAAAAAAGGGCAATGGGCCGCGACGACGGAATTCAAGATCAATCTCACGCGTCCCGTGAGCCGTGGCATCGTCGACGGTTATGCCTCCATCCAGACGTTCGGCCGGACCCAAGCAGTGGTGCGTATTGACGTGCTCAACGAGGGGCGTGTAGCGGCGATCGCGCAGGGAACTGTCACCATCATGGAACCACGAGCATGACTCGGTCTATCCACTCGCTGGTGTTGAGAAAGCGATCCGAACCGTCTCATCAAACGCATTAAGGCGTCGCATGGGTGTCATGACAGATGAGGAAAAATTTCGGTTCGATCTTCATGGCTTCCTCGTCATTAGAAGCGTTCTCTCACGGGAAGAATGCAAGGAACTTTCGATGCTTGCTGATTCAGTGTGGCCGGAACAAGCCGACGATGACCTTTTTCGCCGAACGGAGGACATTTCTCGCTGGCATCCGAGTTTTCTCAACCTAATCGATCATCCTAAAGTGTTGCCTTACTTGATCGAATTGATCGGGAGTCGCCTACGTATCGACCATGATTACTGCATATTCATGAAAGCGGGGGCTGTCCACAATAGCCTTCACGGAGGACCGAGAATCTTTGAGACCGACCATTGGTATCATTACAGCGACGGAGTTATGCGTAATGGGTTGACCGTAGCTACATGGGCGTTGACGGATGCACGGCCTGGCGATGGTGGTTTCGTTTGCGTCCCCGGAAGCCACAAAACCAATTTTCTCAAAGCGCTACCGGACGATGTTCGCCGCTTTGACAGAACGACGGACTACGTGGTCCAACCCGAATTGTTGGCTGGCGACGTATTAATTTTTACGGAAGCCCTCATTCATGGCACAACGACGTGGACCGCGGATCACGAGCGGCGGACGTTGTTATACAAATACAGCCCGCCGCATTCGACGTGGCGCAAGAGATCCTTCGATCTGTCGGCGTATCCGGATGCCACCGAACAACAACTTCGACTTATGGCACCGCCTTCCGTCGAAGCCCATGAGCGCGTATTGGATAACCCCTAGTTATCGGCGAGTTCGAGAAAGTTAAGAAGGCCCTCGATACTTTCTCTCGTGTGAACCATACGTGCTGCAACATGATCCCCGGGCACCGTTAATAGTCGATACTCTGGGTACCGTGCTTGGAGACGTTGGAGGGGGTCTAAGCACCCGTCTGCTAAGCCGGACCAGAGGAGTACGGGGACATTGAGACAAGAGAGCGCGGCTTCAGAACCTTGCGTTTCCTGTAATGCCTTCCAGCATGCTTCGAGGCCAGGCAACACGTTCTTGGTTACCCATGTCGTCAAGGTGGGCACCGAATCTTGCGCGCGTTCGAGTAAATCGTTAAACGTGCCTGATGCGGGCACGGCGGAGAGCCCACCGACAGGGTCCCAGCCGCCAAGCGTCAGGGATGCGAGTCGGTCGGGATGGTACAACGCCATCCCCGTTCCGATCCAACCACCCATCGAATACCCGATGTAGTGGACGGACTCGATTGATTCGGCGTCAAGCACGGCGGCTATATGTCCGGCTCGCCGGCTACGCTCGTAGAGCTTTGGGTCCCTCGGTTTGTCACTGTCACCGTGCCCTAGCGAATCGACAGTAATGACGTTGAAGTTTGCTTTTAGGGCCTCGACGTAACCGACGTCGAGCCATGACTTTCTTTGGCTAAGAAGACCGTGCTGCAGTAAGACGGTCGATGCAGGTTGCTGTAATCCTTCGAAACGTTGATAGGCGATGTACTGACCCCGGTGCAGTACTCGATTCAAGCGTTGAACCTGTAGAGCGTGGCGGCGTTATTACAGATAATCTTTTCTTTTATCGCGACCGGAACGTCGGCAAATTCACGTTCGATGAAATCTTGGGAATCGGGCCAAACACCGTCGGGATGCGGGAAATCACTACCCCACATGACATTGTCCTCGCCCAGTATGTCGAGCAGGCGAAGTCCGATGGGGTCGCTCTGGTAAGTCGCGAAGCATTGTCGCTTCCAATATTCGGACGGTTTCATGGTTAGGGTGAGGTCTTTAAATTGATCCTCCCATTCAAGATCCATGTGGTCGAGGATGTAAGGAATCCAACCAATACCACTTTCGCCGATCACAATTTTAAGTTTCGGGTGTGCTTCCAAGACCCCGCCGTAAATGATCTCCATGATGATCTTTGCCATGGCGAGCTGGAAACTCGTAATGTGCACGGCGAACGCTTGCCGTTTTTGCAACGGGGCTAGGTCGTCGAAGTGGTAGTCGATACGTGGACCGATTGTGTGATAGTGGACAGGAAGACCTGCTTCTTCGGCCATCGCCCAAAGAGGTTCCCAGGATGTGTCAAAGAGTGGGGCCATGTCGTGTGTATTCGCTACTTCAACGCCTCGTAATACCCCACGATTGGCCACGCGAGCGACTTCGGTAAGTGCGGCAGTAACATCGTGGCTTGGAATACTCGCCAAACCTGCGAACCTGTCCGGAGCCGCATCGCAGAACGTTGCTAACCACTCGTTATAAATACGCAATAGCTCGGAAGCCGCGTCGTCATCGTTGAGACGGGTCGAGGCCCCGAGGACGCCATAAATGACTTCCGCTTGCACGCCATCGAGATCCTGATCCTTGATACGTAACATCGGGTCGGTGAGTCGGGGAATACCGAGTTCACCGTCGCTATAAAGGCCTTGGTCAGCCATCCGGTCCGAGCGGTGAATCTGACCGGGGACATATTTTCGACCGGCCGACCCCATGCCGTTTTGCAATCCGAACTGAGCGCCGTTTCGAGACACCCAGAATCGACCCTTTTCGGTCTCCGAAACGAAGGGCATTCGATCTTTGAAGCGGCTGGCTGCCTCGTTGGTAAAAAGGTCTTCAGGAAGCCATGGAAGGTCGATGTGGCAGTCGGCCGAAATGATCCGATAATTCATGTTTGTTCCTCAAAGCGAAGAGTACCGTAGTTCGCCGTAAATTCGACAAGGGTTTCCGGAGCCAGTGCAGGACAGGCCCTTCTGAAACTTGGTCGCTCGTGAGCGTCGGAACTTAAGGCTGCGGGCTCTCTCCTAAAGGAGGCCAAGACCTCACGCCGTCTTCGAGAGGAACATTGAGACTCCTGAGTAACTGGGCAAACTGCATCCAGTTACCGATGGCAATGACGAGTTCGATATGCTCGGCGACGGTCGTTAAGTGAACTTTAATTGACTTCCAGGTACTCGGTTGGATGTAGCCAAGGTCCAGACAATCGTCAGTCGCCTGCAAGACCGCTCGGTCAGCGTCGGATAAGTGGGGTGCGTTTTCCCAGTTTTGAACGGCCAAAAGATCGTCCCTTGGAATATCGAGTCCGCGTGCGACGCGCCAGTGCTGCGTCCATTCGTAATCCGACCCCCTAATCCAGGCGATTCGCATGATGAGAAGTTCGCGTAGCCGAGGATCTAGAACGTTGTCCTCAAAAAGTAGACTGGTGAGGGTATTAGCAATCTCTTGAGCCAGCGGCGGATGATTGAGCAGGATACGAAATACGCTCAGATCGGCGAAACGTTCCTGCATTCCCGAGTTGTGGGCACGGCGTGCGGCTTCTTCTTTCGGTAACATCGGAACGGTTGGTTCTTGCATGTCGTTTTCTCATCGGCTTGTGGTCGCAGTGTATCGGTTTCGGAGGATTGGGATGACGGAAGTGATCGATGAATTGATCGAGCTGAGAGGGTTGCGATTCCATTACCGGGATTGGACATCGCAACAGGTCAATGCGCCCGACTTGGTGTTGCTGCACGGCTACACGGGCCACTGTCGTTCGTGGGACGCGTTTGCGAACGTCATGTCGAAGCAATACCGAGTACTGGCCTTGGACCAACGCGGGCATGGCGAAACCGAGTGGGCTCCCGCGGACCAATACGGAACCATGGAAATGGTTGCAGATTTGGACGCGTTCGTTTCGGCTCTTCGGCTTGAGCGTTTTGTCTTATTGGGTTTGTCCATGGGAGGCATGGTCGCTATCGCTTATGCCGGCGCGCGACCCGTGCAACTCGCGCGATTAGTCATCGTCGACATCGCGCCCGAGATTGCCGCAGAAGGAATTCAAAACATTCAACAAAGCGTGGCACGTAGCGACGTCTTCGATACCGTGGAAGACGCCTTTCGAAGGGCACGCGCTGATAACCCAGTTCCACCCGAGGGCCATCACTACGATCGGGTCCGCGCATCGTTAATGAGAACGGATGAAGGCAAATGGACCTACCGATACGATCGCGCCTTGAGGGGTCCGGGGAGTCAAAGACTTCGGCTTGCGGTTGACGAAGGTTGGGATGCGGTCGCTTCGTTTAATGTCCCCACATTATTAATTCGTGGGGAGCATAGCCCGTTACTGTCGCGGGACGTGGCGGATAAGTTCGTCTCTATCGCCAAGAACAGCCAGCTGGTGGAAGTTCCAGGTTCGGGTCACCCGGTGCCACTCGACAAACCGGAAGGCTTTCTTGATGCCGTTCAAACCTTTCTCTAACGAGGTGTCGAAACGACGACTTACATTCGTGTTCGTCTTGGCGGCTTTTGTCGGATGTGAATCACTATCGCCCACGATACCCGTTGGATTCAATCTAACGGGAGAATGGTTGCTGGACGCGAACGCGAGTGATTCGGCTCCCGACGCGCGAGCTATTCGTCGTGCGGAGGATTTGGATATCGCGCGGGGGAAACAAAAGAATGTAAACGCGTCGGCCGCCTTTGTGGTCCAGGATTTCCCAGTCGTTGCTGCTGCACGGCTGGTGATCGAACAGAACGACGATTCCCTGGGCATTCGTTATTCCAACGGTACGTATCGGGACGTGACCTGGGGCCGAACCGAGCGCAACTTCTGGCAAATCGATGCAGGTTGGAGCAACGGCGTGTTGGTCATTGTGTCGCGGCGAGACGATATCACTGGTCGTGAGGAGATGAAGCTCGAAGCCGGTGGAGCGCGGCTGGTGGTGATAGTAGATGTGCGAACGGGAGGGCGAGACGTCCGTTTACAGAGGGCGTATGT
>JAKUTI010000078.1 GCA_022448765.1 Pseudomonadales bacterium | reverse complement strand
GTGCTTCGCGATCCGCGCCGCGAGCATGGTCGGGCAGGACGTGGGAAATGACGAGGGCATCGACGTCGGCGGCGAAAGCCGAGACCGTGTCTTTTTGATTGTTGAGATCCCCCGCAAACACGATACTTTGCTCGCCGACATCCACCCGCCAGGCGAGGCTGGGGATACCTCCGTGATGCACCGGCACCGCCGATAGCTTGAGATGTTCGCTGGAGAACTGTGACCAGCGACGTCGTCCTAGGGCGGGTACGTCGCGGATCGAGACCTTATACCCGGCCGAATTCCTAAACGTGAGTAAATCTGCAAGTTCGTTGAACGCGCCCCCCGATCCAATCAATCGATCGACATGGATACTGGTTGCTCGATTGCCGTTCTCGCCTGCGGGACCAAAAAGCGGGAGTAACCCTTTCCGACCGGCATCGCGGGATGAAGCGAGGACGTTGGCTAAATCGCCCGTATGTTCAAGGTGTAGATGCGACAGTACCAGTGCATCGAGGTCCGCAAACGCAGCGCCGCTCTCGTCGAACCGGAGTGCCGCACCGTTGCCCGCGTCGATCATTAACCGCGCACGGTTGTCGATCCATACCAAATAGCTCGGCGCGGCCCGGGGATTGCCGAATTCGAGGCTGCCAGACCCGAGAATCTGAATCCATACCCCCTCGTCGCCACAATAGGGAGGCTCGAGGGCAGGAGAGTTGGCCGACCCGAGTATCAGGAGGACGAAGAGGAAGTGCCGCATTTGGAAAACTATAGCAGCTTGTCGATGCTTGACAGGATTGCGCCAACCTCGGCCTCGTCGGGCATACGCCAGTCGCCTCTTGGCGACAAACTGACGGTGCCGACCTTTGGGCCCGGAGGAAGAGTTGTCCGTTTAAACTGCTGCTCGAAAAAGCGTTGGAAAAACACGCGCAACCATTTTTGGATCGTTAAACCATCATGGATTCCTTCGAAAGCCGAATTCGCAAGATGAAATATCTTTTCTGCATCAGCGCCAGTTCGCAGATAGTGGTAGAGGAAGAAGTCGTGCAGTTCGTAGGGCCCCACTAAGGCCTCGGTTTCTTGGACAAACCGACCGTCAACGCTGGGTAACAGTTCAGGGGTAATTGGTGTATCGATAACTCTTTGAAGTACCTTGTTGAGTGCCACCGATGCACGATGCTGGGCGTACCAACGAACGAGGTAAGCGATCATTGTCTTCGGCACGCTTACGTTGACGTTGTAATTTGACATGTGATCGGCGTTGAACGTACACCACCCTATTGCGAGCTCGGATAGATCGCCGGTGCCAACCACAATCGCGCCAACCTTGTTGGCCGTATCGAACAGAATCTGGGTACGTTCGCGGGCCTGACTATTCTCGAAGGTAACGTCGGCGGTACCGTCGTGGCCGACGTCGTCAAGGTGCTGCTTAACGGCAGCATCGATGGGTACCTCGGTCAGGTCAAAGTCGCTCGATTTGGCGAGAAGTTGAACGGATTTTTTTGTGTGATCGCTGGTGCCTGGACCCGGCATCGTCAGCGCGGTCAGAGCTGAATTGGGCAACTCAAGTAGTTTCAGTGCGTCGAGGCAGACTAAGCACGCGAGGGTTGAATCCAGGCCCCCGGATAGTCCTAGCACCAGGCGTTCAACTTTGGCAGCAAGCATTCGCCGTGCGAGGCCCGTCGACTGGATCGACAGGATCTCTTGGGCGCGGGCGTCAAATTCAGTCTCGTCATCCGGTACAAAGGGATGTGCGGTATAGCGGCGATCGGTCTGGATGAGGTCAACGTGCGTGTCGGTGTCGATGATCGGGTAAGCGATCGGTCGATGGGCCTGGGTAAACGTTGTATTGCGGCTGCGATCGTGATCGAGTTTTTTCCAGTCGATGTCGAATACAAGCTCCGTCGTATCAAGATTGAAACGATCAGACTCAACAATTATCGAGCCGTTTTCGGCTCCGAGCAGGTGGCCCCCGTAGACGACGTCTTTGCTCGATTCCGTGGGTCCTGCTCCCGCATAGGCATACGCGCAGATGCAACGCGCGCTTTGCATTCGAACGAGATCGCGCCGATAGTCGGCTTTGGCGACGAGCTCGTTGCTTGCCGAAGGATTAACGACGACAGATGCGCCAGCGAGTGCATGTTGGGTGCTAGGTGGTTCAGGCGCCCAGAGATCCTCGCAAATTTCAACGGCGAAGTGAGTATCGTTGACGCTAAACAACTGGTCGCTACGGATCTGAAAATGTCCTTCCTCGCCACTGATGCTTGCAACGAGTTTCGCTCCGGAAGAGAACCAACGCTGCTCATAAAATTCGTCGTAGTTAGGGTGAGCGGATTTCGGAACTGCACCCAAAATACGCCCGTTTGCGCAGACGAAGGCACAATTCAAGAGGCGGCCATCCACCAATCGCCACGGAGCGCCGACCACCAAAATAGCCTTGCTTGTCGATGCTGCAACCTGAATCAGCGCTTCGCGAGACCGTCCCAACAAGTCGTCGCTGTGAAATAGATCTTCGCAGCTGTAGCCAGTGAGCGAAAGTTCGGGTGTTGCGATCACGGCTGCACGACGCTCGCAAAGACGTTTGTAGACCGACAATATAGTTGACGCGTTCGCTTCGGGATCGGCGATTTTAGTCGCCGGAGCACATACGCCAACACGTAAGAAACCAAGTCGGGAAAGGTCCATACCGCTAGTCTACGGCACACGCTACAATCGTTCATTCGTTCGCTGACAGTGGTGATAGGCGTGAACTTTGAGTTTTCGGATGAGCAGAACTTGCTGCGGGATCAGGCCCGTGGGTTTTTGCAGGACGAATGTCCCACGTCGTTGGTGCGTGGGATATTGGATGGTGAGGATTCCTATGCACGAGAGCTGTGGGAGCGTATCGGTCAAATGGGATGGACCGCGACGGTTATCCCGGAGACATACGGTGGTCTGGGCGCGTCCTACCTTGATCTTTGCGTGATCTCAGAAGAACTTGGTCGTGCCATTGCGCCGGTGCCTTTTTCGTCGTCGGTTTATCTGGCTTCGGAAGCATTGCTTCTCGTTGGAACCGAAGCCCAGAAAGAAAAGTGGTTGCCCAAACTGGCCACCGGCGAAGTCATTGGTACGTTTGCGATTGGTGAGGGGAGTGGTCGACCATCACCGGCCAACCTGAGTGTCGAAGCAGTCGATGGCAAGGTCACCGGCACAAAAATTCCTGTCCCCGATGGCGATATTGCGGATTTCGCCGTGGTGGTTACCGGTAGTGACAGCGGTGATGGGGCAAGTTTGTATCTGGTGGAATTGGAGGGAACTGAACGAGCGGACGTTGCCACGCTGGATCCGACCCGGTCGCATGCCAAGTTGACGTTTAACGGAGCTGAAGCATCGTTAATGGGGGCTGAGGGGGAAGGCTGGACAGCCGTAGAGACCCTCTTTAACCGTGCCGCAGTGCTTTACGCGTGGGAGCAGGTCGGTGGCTCGGAAGCGGCACTGGAGCAGGCAAAGGAATATGCGCTTGGTCGATACGCATTTGGCAGACCGATTGCGGGTTTCCAAGCAATCAAGCACAAACTCGCCAATGTGTATGTTAAGAATACGCTAGCCCGATCTAATGGATACTACGGGGCTTGGGCGCTCACAACCGATGCTCCCGAACTACCCATTGCTGCGGCAACCGCGAGGGTTAGTGCGACGCAGGCATATTACTTTGCCTCGAAAGAAAATATTCAAACGCACGGTGGTATGGGATTCACGTGGGAATTTGATTGCCAGTTCCTTTATCGACGATCCAAATTGCTTTCCGTGGCTATTGGCAGTGAGTCTTGGTGGCAAGATAAATTAATTACCGCGATCGAACGCGGTCAAGCCGCGTAGGAGAGACGTATGGACTTCAATGACACACCTGAAGAAGCTGCGTTTCGCGATGAAGCAAGGCGATGGTTAGAAGCCAATGTGCCGGCGGCTGACGAGTTGAAAGGACTGGACGAAATCGAACGGTCCAAACTCTGGCAAAAGCGCAAGTACGACGCCGGCTGGGCCTGCATCCGTTGGCCCAAGGAATACGGTGGTCGCGATGCTTCAGCGATCGAACAAGTGATATGGAATCAGGAAGAATCACGATTCAATGTTCCCGGCGGTGTCTTTGGAATCGGCCAAGGCATGGCGGCCCCGACGATGATGGCGTGGGCTTCGGAGGACGACAAAGTCAAGCACCTCCCGCCGTTGGCGTCGGGTGAACATATCTGGTGTCAGCTCTTTAGTGAGCCAGCAGGTGGTTCGGATCTTGCAGCGTTGCGCACGCGAGCTGAGAAAGACGGTGACGATTGGGTCATTAACGGCCAGAAAATTTGGACGTCGGGTGCACATTTCAGTGATTACGGGATCCTTGTCGTGCGCTCGGACCCGACGGTAGCCAAACACAAGGGCCTAACGTATTTCTTTCTTGATATGAAATCCCCGGGTGTGGAGGTCAAGCCGATTAAACAGATTTCGGGAGGGGCGAATTTTAACGAAGTGTATTTCACTGACGTGCGCATTCCCGACAGCCAGCGACTTGGTGCTGTCGGTCAGGGGTGGCAGGTGGCGCTCACGACTCTCATGAACGAGCGTGCGGCTATCGGTGGTGGAGGCATGGGCGTGGGTTTCGATCGAATATTTGAACTGGCGAAACGAATCAATATTGACGATCGTCCTGCCATTGAGGACCGGCAAGTCCGAGCCAAACTTGCGGACTGGTATTGCCAAGAATCGGGTCTCCGTTTTACCGGATACCGCTCGATGTCTGCGCTGTCGCGGGGCGATACCCCGGGCCCCGAAAATTCCATCGGTAAATACGTTGGGGCGTCGAAAACACAAGACATGGCATCTTTTGCGATGGATTTGCTGGAACTTTCGGGTGCCCTTTGGGATTCCGAGCACGGCGAAGAGTCCGGAATTTATGCTGCAACGTACATGGGTGCACCGGGCGGTAGAATCGCGGGCGGTTCGGACGAAATTATGCTCAACATTCTTGCGGAGCGCGTCCTCGGTATGCCTCAAGACGTTCGTCTGGACAAAGGGATTCCATTTAACGAGATCCCAACGGGTTCGAATTAACCCCGACCCAGTGCGGTGACATTAACGCGTACTGCCTTCGTTGAAGGCATCAGAGGCGTGTGTGTTCGTGCGACAGAAGCCCATGGAGAGTTCGCGTTATCGGGGACATATCCCCTTGTAAATCGCTGAATAACCCCCATTTTTTGTACATACGAAATGAACGCTGCGATGCGTGGCGATGGATAACGCCTAATGCGTATGGACAAAATGACAACCCGCTTGCAGAGCGCTTTGGCCGATGCACAGAGCCTCGCAGTGGGGCGGGCTCATCATTTCATTGAACCGCAGCATGTCTTGGTTGCAATGCTTGATCAACAGGACGGCGGCGTACGACAGTTGTTGGCTAGCGCGGGGACAGACACGGATGCATTACGAAGGGAACTTGGTGATTGGGTCGATCGATACCCCCAGGTTTCGGATAACGCTGGTGAAGTCCAGCTTTCCGACGAATTAGTCCGGGTCCTTAACCTCACGGACAAATTGGCGCAAACGCGTGGCGACGGTTTTCTTTCGAGTGAGATGTTGCTTCTTGCGGTATTTGACGCACGCGGAACGATGGCCGAGTTTCTACGACGCGGTGGCACCACGCGAGAGACGCTAGAAAATTGTGTCAGTACGCTGCGCTCGGGAGAAAACGTGAACGAAGCCGACGCGGAGGAAGTCCGGGGAGCTCTGCAAAGATTCACGATTGATCTGACCGAGCGCGCGGAGCAAGGGAAACTCGATCCCGTCATCGGAAGGGATGACGAGATCCGGCGAACGGTGCAGATACTGCAACGCCGCACGAAAAACAATCCCGTGCTAATCGGCGAACCAGGGGTTGGCAAGACGGCCATTGTGGAAGGCCTGGCACAACGCATCGTGAACGGCGAGGTGCCAGAGGGCGTGCGGGGGAAACGAATACTCTCACTAGACATGGGATCGTTGATTGCGGGAGCCAAATATCGGGGTGAGTTTGAGGAAAGAATGAAGGCTTTGCTCCAAGACCTATCGAAACAAGAGGGACAAATCATTCTCTTTATCGATGAGCTCCATACTCTCGTTGGCGCCGGCAAAGCGGAAGGTTCAATGGACGCGGGCAACATGTTGAAACCGGCTTTGGCCCGAGGTGAGCTGCACTGTGTTGGGGCGACGACGTTGGATGAATATCGCGAGAATTTTGAAAAAGACGCAGCCCTCGAACGGCGCTTCCAGAAGATACTGGTCGATGAACCGAGCGTTGAAGATGCCACGGCAATTCTCAGGGGACTCAAGGAACGTTATGAGGTCCATCACGGAGTAGAAATCACGGATCCAGCCATTGTTGCGTCGGCGGTGCTTTCCCACCGCTACATCTCGGATCGACAACTCCCGGATAAAGCCATTGACTTAATTGACGAAGCGGCCAGTCGGATCCGAATGGAAATTGATTCGAAACCGGAGTCGATGGATCGTCTCGGCCGACGCCTGATCCAGCTCCAAATTGAACTAGAAGCTCTTAAGAAAGAAAGCGACGACTTATCCAAGGAGCGCATGGAGAACTTACAGAATGAAGTTCTTGCGTTGGAGCGTGAATACGCCGATTTAGACGAAATATGGTTAGCAGAAAAAGCCGCCGTGCACGGAACCCAGGAGTTGAAGGAAGAACTAGAGGTCGCGCGACTCGAATTTGAGGTCGCGCAGCGGGCAAGCGATTTGCAGCGAATGTCCGAATTGCGCTACGGCAAGATTCCCGAGTTGGAGAAATCGCTGGATGAAGCATCAAAAGCCGATAAGGCGGATTTCACACTGTTACGGAGCGCTGTAACGGAAGACGAAATTGCAGAGGTGGTAGCGCGTTGGACAGGGATTCCGGTGCAACGGATGTTGTTGGGAGAACGTGAGCGATTGCTTGACATGGAGAACGTCCTTGAGCGGCGCGTGATCGGGCAGACTGAGGCAGTGTCTTTGATTTCCGAAGCCGTGAGGCGATCCAGAGCCGGACTGTCGGACCCTCGCCGGCCCATTGGATCGTTTTTGTTCCTGGGGCCTACTGGCGTTGGTAAAACCGAATTGACCAAAGCGCTTGCGGAATTTTTGTTCGATACGGATGACGCGATGATTCGAATCGACATGTCCGAATTCATGGAAAAACACTCGGTGGCTCGTCTCATTGGTGCGCCACCCGGTTACGTTGGCTACGAGGAGGGTGGCTATCTCACCGAAAGAGTGCGCCGCAAGCCGTATTCAGTAGTGCTTTTCGACGAAATCGAAAAAGCACATACGGACGTATTCAACATTCTTTTGCAGGTTCTCGAGGACGGACGCCTTACCGACGGCCAGGGTCGAACGGTGGATTTTCGAAATACCTTGATCGTCATGACCTCCAACCTAGGGTCAGATGTGATTCAGGAGTGTGCCGATCAAACTTTGTATGAGGAGACGAAAGGTCAAGTTATGGACGTGGTCGCGAGTTATTTTCGTCCTGAATTCATTAATCGAATCGATGATCCCATCGTCTTTCGGAGCCTAGGTAGGGCGGAAATTGGCAAGATCGCAGCGGTACAGATTAACGATTTGAGAAAGCGTTTAGAGACTCAGAGCATTGTGCTGAACGTCAGTGAAAACGCGCTCGAATTCCTAAGTCACGCAGGGTTTGATCCGATATTCGGCGCGCGACCACTGCGGCGAGTTATACAACAACGCCTGGAAAATCCCCTTGCGCGAGGCCTACTGTCGGGTGACCTCGGGACGGCGAATGAAATTTACGTCGACGGAGATCAACGAGGGCTCACCATCGCGACGAGCGATGATGAAAATCTTGTGGTCGCCGCAAGGAAGGCGAGCTAGGCCCGTAATTCAGGACTACCTGCGATTAGGTGGGTTAAGTATCGGTAGACGGTTTCGAAAGCTTCCGGCGTTGTCGGGTCGGGGATACTCCAATGCAGGTTCTGAGGTGAGCCGATCCAAATCGGACAGGTCTCGTCGGCGGCGCTGTCGCAAACCGTGACCACAACATCGAATCGTTCTCTCGCATAGATGTCCCAGCTCTTGCTCGACGCGTCGGATGCGTCGAGGTCGTGACGTTCTAGGACCTCGATGGCTAGTGGATTAAGCTGGCCCGCTGGGCGACTTCCTGCACTAAAAGCGTCGATTCCGTGTGCTCGCGCGATTGCCTCTGCGAGGATGCTTCGAGCAGAGTTGCCGGTGCACAAGAAGAGGGCCTTCAAAGCGCTAATGGATCGCGCCGGTTTGGTTCTCCAGTTCGCGGACAAGAACCTCGGCCTTCTCGATAATGCGTTCGAGTAAAACGTTAGCTTCCCCCGGTACGGTGAAGCAGACATTGGCCGTGGTGGAGAGATCGCTAAATGGACGAGCGAGCTCGTGATTGTGCTTGGCGCTTCGCAGGTAGCGTTGGATGCGACTGTATACCGCCATCTCTGTCGCCCGACCTTCGATCCCCAACTGCTGAATCAACTGCGTCAGTAGCGGCTCAATTTCGTTACGAGCGTTCGTCACCTGATCCATCGCAATGTCTCCCAGTGGGCCGCCGACGGTGCGCATTGTGCGCGCGTCGCACTGCTATCGCAAAGGTGCTTAAATAATCGGCTAGAGGAGGGGATATGAGCGAAAATTTGACGGGTGGTTGTCGCTGCGGAGCGATTCGGTATGAATGTCCAGACCAGGTTATCTTTGCTGGACATTGTCATTGTCGCGATTGTCAGTACGCCTCAGGGGGTGCTTATTCGACCATTGTTGGTGTCGCGCGTGAATCCGCGACCATCGAAGGGGAGACGAGCGCGTTTACGGTTGACGCGGCTAGTGGTAACACGGTAACCAGGCGTTTTTGTGCGAGTTGCGGGTCGCCGCTTTTCTCCGAGTTATCTGCGAATCCCGGAATGCTCGTCTTGAAGGCTGGAAGCCTTGATGATCCTGGACGCGTAACTCCGGCCATGCATATATGGACGGAGAGTAGTCCGGAGTGGGCGGAAACTTCTGGCCAACTTCCGGAGCTTCCCGGACAACCTGATCTTTAGCGAGACTGCCACCGCATCAAGGCATGGTGTTGCGACCACGCGGATTGATCTATCTGGTGGCCCATAGGCAGCCACGCTTCATGATCTCTCTTGCTTGAGGCACGTTAAAGTCTGTCGCGACGTGCCCGAGTGAGCTATAAAAAACGCGGCCCTGCCCATACCGTTTTTTCCAGCAGACAGGCATCACGACGTTTTCGACCCAATCAATGTTCCAGTAATCGCCGCTAAAGGTTGTGGTTGCAAGCACCTCATTGGAGGGATCGACGTGCATAAAATATTGCTCCGAGTGCATCTCAAAGTCGGAGAGGCCTTTGACGATGGGATCGGAGCTCGCTATGCGGACCGTGTAGTCAATGATGCCCCCGGGATGGCAGATAAATTGACCTCCCACCATGAACTGATAATCGACGTTTTGACGAAAGGAATCCCCCATTCCCCCGTGCCAGCCCGCACAACCCGCCCCGGCTCGAACCGCCTGAAGTAGGCCCGTTTCTTGTTCAGGTGAGATGTTGGCCATGGTCCAAACAGGCACGATCAGATCTAGGGAGCTCATAAAGGTCTCGTCCTCGAGAGCGCTCAGCGAATCGGAAATCTCGACTTGGTAGCCCTCGACACGCAGAACGTCGGCAAAAATAGTGGCGGTTTGCTCAGGTTCGTGTCCGTCCCAGCCCCCCCAGGTGATGAAAGCTTTCTTAGCCATGCGCTTAGGCCCTCTTAATCGAGTTCACCGATTGCCAGCCCAGTTGGTAATGGCTTCGGTCGCTCGGGGATTGTTTTAAGATCAATGTGTTTCCCTGTAATAGATGAATGCTCGAATGCTTCCATGATCTCCAGGACATGGTACGCGAGTTCACCGCTGCAACGGTGCGGTCGGCCCGTTCGAATGCCGACACACATGTCCGCAAGACCGATACTACGCATGTTTTCCAGGTAGCCGTGAGTCAATGGCAGCTCGGCCCATGTGCGGTCCGGTTGGGACATGCGGACGCTACCGCCGAAACCGTTGGGATCGGGAGATGACAGACTGGCGTCCGTTCCATGAATTTCGATAAAACGATTTGAGTGCAGCCATACATCGAAACTCATGACGACGGTAACGATCGCGCCGTTCACAAACTCGAGCGTCCCAGCGGTATGGGTATCGACTTCAACGTCGATTTTCTCGCCTCGACGAGGCTCGGATCCAATGGTGCGGGTATCGAAGGCTCTAGCGGTTAGCGCAGCCACGCGACGCACTGGCCCTAACGCGTTAACCAGGGCCGTCAAATAATAAGGACCCATATCGAACAAGGGGCCTCCGCCCTCTTTGTAATAGAACGCGGGGTTGGGATGCCAAGACTCATGGCCGTGATTCATCATAAACGCGGTGCCCGCAATGGGTACGCCGACGGCGCCTTCGTCAAGGGCATTGCGCACGGTTTGATGGCCGCCACCGAGGAACGTGTCGGGCGCGCAGCCCACTCGCAAACTGCGTTCTTCAGCCTCTTGCAGTACTCGTTTCCCTTCGGTGGTGTTCAATGCAAAAGGTTTTTCGCAATAGGCGTGTTTGCCGGATTGCAGGGCAGCGATGTTGACGTCCGCGTGTGCACTTGGAATGGTCAGGTTGAGAATGACTTCGATGTCGTCTCGGGCCAATAATTCTTCGACTGTCATCGAAGGAATATCAAAGTTCTCGCCGCATTTTGCTGCTGCCGCAGTATCGATATCAGCACACGCTGTGAAGTTGAGGGGCTTGAAAATGGATGCTGCTTTTAGGTAGGCCGAACTGATTACGCCACATCCAACAAGTCCAATCAATACGGGTTCGATCATGTACGAGAAAACCTTATTGTTAGTCAACACCCTTGGGTTAAGGGCGAATTGG
>JAKUTI010000077.1 GCA_022448765.1 Pseudomonadales bacterium | reverse complement strand
GGCAGGTTTTGGTCGTTAAGTTCGACGGTTACTTTGATTTCGGCAGTTCGTGGCGGCATGCTGTCAACCTGATTCGCTGCGAGGCCGTACGACGCCCTCTGAACTAGATGTTTAATCTCCTCATTATTGCTGTGATGATCGGTATTCTTGTCGCGCTTGCTAGTGCCCTGTTTTTCTTCGTTAAGGACGGCGGGACAACAGATCGAATGGTCACCTCGCTCGGCGTTCGTGCCGCGCTTGGCGTTGTCTTGCTCAGTCTGTTGGCGCTGGGTTTCATGTACAACCTTGGTTAGAACCAGTAAACGAAGGTAAATAGAAACAACCAAACCACGTCGACGAAGTGCCAGTACCAACTGGTCGCTTCAAACGCGAAATGATTTTCGGGCGTAAAGTGCCCGCTGAAAATACGAAATAACATCACCGTGAGCATGATCGTGCCCATGGTCACGTGTGCGCCGTGAAATCCGGTCAACATGAAGAAAGTTGACCCGTAAATCCCTGAATCCAAGGTAAGACCAAGGTCGTCAAATGCATGGATATATTCGACCACTTGGAGGATGAGGAATACCACGCCGAGTCCGACGGTCAAAGCTAACCAAGCGCCTGCGACGATACGATCCTTTTTTTTCAGTGCCCAGTGTGAAAACGTGACAGTTACACTGCTGGTCACTAGGATCAGCGTGTTAATGAAGGGCAATCCCCACGCACCCATGGTTTGGGTTTCCGTGCCACCGGGGGTTAGAAACAGAGGCCACGTGTCGGCAAAGTCCGGGTGCAACAGCGTATTCGTCCAGAGATTGTTGCCGGCTCCGGCGAGCCAGGGGACCGACCAAAGCCGGGCGTAAAAGAGCGCGCCAAAGAATGCCGCAAAGAAAAAGATTTCTGAGACGATGAACCACGCCATCGACTGACGGTAGGACACGTCCATCATGCCACTCATCATGCCGCGTACGTTCTCGGAAACGACATCCTTAAACCAACCGAACATCATGTAGGCGACCATGATCAAGCCGATATAGAAGACCCACTCACCGTACTGGGTTTCGGCTCCAACAAACTCGGTGCTTTCATGGATGAAGGTGGCGGCGCCGAAGGCAGCAACAAAGAGCGAAACCGCGCCGACGATAGGCCAGTAGCTGGTGTGCGGCACGTAATATCGGGGTGCTTGGTCACTCATATTCGACTACTCGACAGCATTGCCATGTCCATGTGGGTTGTATTTTCATTCGAGGATGCCTTAAACATGGTGTAAGACAACGTCACCGTGTGAACGTCGTTGGGCAATGCTTCGCTGATGTAAAATTTGACCGGCATCTGTATCTCTTCGCCAGCTTCAAGTGCTTGCTGATTGAAGCAGAAACACTCGACCTTATTTACGAATTCCGCGGTATGCCCGGGCGAAACGCTCGGTACGGCCCGGCCGGTGACCGGGTATGCGGCCCGATTTCGGGCGTAGTAGTTGGTGATGCTGGTTTGCCCTAGTTTCACTTTGTATTGATGCGTCGCGGGTCTGAATTCCCACGGCATTCCGTTCCCAACACGGGCAAGAAACTGGACCGTGACTTCCCGTCCTGTATCCGATTCCGTCGCGAGTAGTTCAACAGGCCGCCCCGACGTCTTGCCGTTGAGACCCGTCACTTCGCAAAAAACCTCGTATAACGGGACCAGTGCGTATGCAAAACCGAACATGCCGATGGCTAGAGCGCCGAGCACGATGGTCCCACGGTAAACCTTTGAGCTGTTGTTTAAATCCGGCATGGGTCAAATAACTTAGGCCGTCTCTTCACGAGAATCGGTTTCGTCGATCGGCCATGGTGGAGGCGTTTCAAACGTGTGCAGGGGTGCTGGTGAAGGAATTGTCCACTCAAGCCCTTCCGCGCTTTCCCATACTTTAGCTGTAGCCGGCTCGCCTCCCCGAATCGTCTTAATGATGATGAACAAAAACAGGACCTGGGTGAGACCCAAACCCATCGCCCCAAAACTCGAGACCAAATTGAAGTCTTGAAATTGGTGCGAATAGTCGACGATGCGACGTGGCATGCCGGCCAATCCCGAGAAGTGCATAGGGAAGAAGGTCAAATTCACGAAGAAAATGGCGGTCCAGAAATGCAATTTCCCCCACCACTCGTCAACCATATGCCCGCACCACTTGGGTAACCAGTAGTAAACGGCAGCCATGGTTCCGAAGATAGCGCCCGGATAGAGCACGTAGTGGAAGTGAGCGACAACAAAATAGGTATCGTGGTACTGAAAGTCAGCCGGTACGATTGCAAGCATCAGGCCGGAAAATCCGCCGATGGTAAAAAGAATCACGAACGCGATGGCGAATAGCATGGGCGTTTCGAACGTCATCGATCCTCGCCACATGGTTGCTACCCAGTTAAAGACTTTAACTCCGGTAGGGACCGCGATCAGCATGGTAGCAAACATAAAGAACAGTTCGCCCGCCAGCGGCATGCCGGTGGTGAACATGTGATGGCCCCAGACGATGTAAGAGAGAATCGCAATGGATGCGGTGGCGTACACCATCGAGTTGTAGCCGAATAATTTCTTGCGCGCAAACGTGGGGATGATTTGTGACGCTATCCCAAACCCGGGCAGGATCATGATGTAGACCTCGGGATGGCCGAAGAACCAGAAGATGTGCTGGAACATGACTGGATCTCCCCCGCCTTCGGCGGAGAAGAAGCTGGTTCCAAAGTGGCGGTCCGTCAGGACCATGGTGACGGCTCCGGCCAGGACCGGGATCGCGGTGATTAATAGAAACGCTGTGATTAGCCAGGTCCAGACGAACAACGGCATTTCCATCAACTTCATGCCGGGTGTCCGTAGGTTGAAGATGGTGACCATGATGTTGATCGCGCCGAGAACGGAAGAAATCCCCATCAGATGGACGCCAAAGATGAAGAAGTCCGTGCTATCGGGCCCGTAGGTAGTAGAAAGCGGCGCGTAAAAAGTCCAGCCGAAGTTTGGCGCTCCGCCTTCCATGAAGAACGACGAAAGCAACATGCCAAACGCAAACGGCAAAATCCAAAAGCTGAAGTTATTGAGCCTAGGTAAGGCCATGTCGGGCGCGCCGATCATCAGCGGTATTTGCCAATTGGCCAATCCGACGAAGGCCGGCATCACGGCTCCAAACACCATGATCAAGCCATGCATTGTGACGAGTTGGTTGTAGAACCCCGGCTCAACCAGTTGGATTCCTGGCATGAACAATTCGAGCCGAATGCCCATGGCCAAAGCGCCGCCGACAAAAAACATCGAGAACGCAAACCACATGTACAAGGAGCCGATCTCTTTGTGATTCGTCGTCAATAACCAGCGCGACACGAAGGCTGAAAGGCCGGAGCGGTGGGGTACGTGTTCTGCGTGAGCGACCATTACAAGTTTGCCTTACCGAGACTCAAAGATTGTGAGGGGTTGAACGATGTTGTCGTCGGGTTGATTAGTCCAGGCATTGCGTTCGTATGTAATCACGGCGGCAATATCTCGATCCGACAGTTGGGGTGCCCAGGCTTGCATCTCGGTCCCTGCCAAGCCGTTCATAACACGATCGATATGTGCGGCCATCGGACCCACGGCAATCCCTCCACCGTCTAACGCGGGATAGGTGGTGCCCTGTCCCGCCCCATTGGGTTGGTGGCAGGTGGCACAGTTAGCCAAATAGACCTCCTCGCCAATCGACATCAGCTCAGCTAATGCCCAAGTTTTTTCGCGATCTGCAACAGCCTGTCCGGAGGCCAGTTCCTTGGCGATACGTTGGTCTTCGATCCACTGATCAAATTCGTCCTCGGATCGGACTTCGACCACGACGGGCATGTAGGCATGGTCTTTTCCGCAGAGTTCGGTGCACTGACCACGGTAGGTGCCGGTTTCGGGGACGTTGGTCCAGGCTTCATTGATGAACCCGGGGATTGCATCCTGTTTCACTGCAAAGTCAGGCACCCACCAAGAATGTATTACGTCGTTGGATGCGGTAAGAAGTCGAACTTTTCGATTTGTGGGTAGTACTAGGGGGTTGTCGACTTCAAGCAGGTAATGCTCGTTGGCGTCGCGGCCAGCCTTCCCGGCCACTACGTCCCCATCTGGCAAGTCACAAAATGTATCGGCGAGGAGCCACTCGCCGCAGCTGTTTATTTGCTCGCGCGGCGTTGACATGTTGCTATAAAAGCCGATGTCGTGTTCTAGGTACTGATAATGCCACTTCCACTGGGATCCGGTGACAAGTACGGTCAGGGCCGCGTCGCTATTGTCCTCGATTTCGGCCAGCATTTTGGCGGCTGGATACGCGAGGATCGCGAGAATCAGCACGGGAATAAACGTCCAAACGATTTCCACGCCCAAATGCTCATGAAAATTGGCGGGTTCTGGGTGCTTGGAACGTCGGTGGGCAAAAATGGTGTAACCCATGGCGCCGAAAACGATGACGCCGATCACAATGCATACCCACAGCATAACGGTATGAAGCGTGTGAATGTCCTGGCTCATCGCGGTGACGCCTTCGCGCATGTCCAGATCGACGGCGAACACGACTTGCGGAACGATCAACAACAATGTGCACAGGCCGCGTAAGCGCCCGTCGGTGGAAGAAATCAAAGCTCTAGCCCAGTGTGATTAACTAATTCGTATCTAAATTACTTCGTCCGTACTACTGGTTCTGACCCTTCAGCCGAACCGCAACCTAGGGTTTCGAATGATCCAATCAACCACTCGAAACCAACAACTGGTGACCTACGTCACGCCCCGCGATTGCCCAGCGTGACGCGGCGGCGTAACAATAAATGAGAACGTTCAACGCTGCAATTGGTTAAAGGTGCGAAGACGGTTTTCGCCGTCCCAGTCCCGATATCTAATTGCATCTTGCCGCGACGAGTCCACACCGTGTGGTGTCACCATAAATGCTTCACCATCAATGGTCGCCTTGGTAGGAGTTCCCTGCCAATTAATATAAGAAAGCGTTCGTTTTGCATGGGAATGCCATTTGCCTTCTTTTTGAGGTCGGTGTTCGAAGGCTTCATCGCGGATCCAAGCGGTCCAATTACTTCCATTCCAGGTCACGAACTCCAATTTGTGTTGCGCCCAGGGTTCGTTAACGGTGGCCGAACTCGGATGACCACTTGCGTCATACGCGATTTTCGCGGCGACGATGGTGCACAAGGCGGCGGCAAATATCCCCAATACGATCTTGGTCATGGTCAATCCTGGACAGTGTTAACGTTGTTGCTTGTGTCTATCCAATCGTTGTAAAGCGTTCCAAAGAGGGCCGATGTTGGAAAAAACCAAAGAACGCTCTCGCGGACCTGAGACACAGTCAAGCCTAGGGGAGAAGGATCGCATTGTGTTGAATAAGACGCAAATATCGATTCGACGATTGCAGGTATCGTCAAGTTGCTTGTATCCCCCACTCCCAACCCTAATGTACATTGGTCGCTTCGCGGTCGGTAGGGTGTCGAACCCTTGCACGCATGAACTCCACTAAGCTCGATCTCATACCATGACGCTTCTGTCGTTTTGCCAGTGGCTTGCATCGACCAAGTGGAGCATTGCGCTCCACGAGTCGTTCTATATGTACCCGCTAATCGAATCCACCCACGTCGTCGCGTTGTTTTTGTTTGCCGGGACGATCGCCATGGTGGACCTCCGTTTATTGGGGGCTGTTTTTCGCGAGGTTCCTATATCCGAGATTAATGCGCGCATCTTGCCGTGGACGGTGGCTGGCGCAGTGATCATGGTGTCGACGGGCTTCCTTCTTTTTTACGCCATTCCGGTTCGCACGTACCAGAGCCTTTGGTTTCGGTTCAAAGTTGTTTTCCTTTTGGTGGCCGCCATCAACGTCTGGGTCTTCCATCGGCGAGTGCAAAAAAACCGGGCTGACTGGGATTCAGACCGCCGCCCGCCACTTGCGGCAAGGGTTTCCGCCATGATTTCGCTGTCCATGTGGGCTGGCGTGATCGTATTTGGGCGGATGATTGCGTACAACTGGTTCGATTGCGACCGACCGCAGTCGGATTTTGTGTACTGGTTATCGGGCTGCGTTGTCGAGCTTATGGACTCATGAGCCTACTAGACCTGTTCGAGTCGTTGGAGCAATCTGGAATCGGCATGCTGGTCAGGGAATCTTTGTGGCTTTTCCCCGCCCTTGAGGCGGTGCATCTGCTCGGACTGTCGTTACTCGGCGGTTCTTTGTTACTGGTGGATTTACGATTATTGGGGCTGGGGGTGCGGTCCCGAACGTCCGAACAGATGATGACTGCGGCCCAGCCTTGGTTGTTGATCAGTCTTCTGATATTGATCGGGACGGGCGTCCCGCTTTTTTTATCCGAAGCCGTGAAGTGCTACTACAATTATTCGTTCTGGGTGAAGATGAGCGCGCTAGCAATCGGTCTTCTGTACACCTTTTTGATTAAACATCCGGTTATTAGACGCGGAGCAGTTCCTAGCGTCCGCGCGGGCCTGGGCATTCTATCGCTTGGAGTATGGCTCACGGTTGCTGGTGCAGGTCGTTGGATTGGTTTTTCTTGAAAGGAGGGTTAAGGACGATGCGATTGCTTCTTGGATTAGGGGTTTTGTTGTTTGCATCCTCGTTGACAGCGGGGGTTACGGTACAAGATTTACAATGGATGTCGGGCACCTGGACCGGTCCGTTAGGGGGGGCGGTTAAACTCCAAGAAAATTGGACCGTTCCTGAAGCAGGTTCGATTCAATCCTTGGTTCGTATGACGGCGGGTGATACGACGACGATGGTGGAACTCATCGTTATTGAAGATATTGACGACGGTCTACAACTGCACATCCAGCAATGGGACAAGGGGTATGTGCCCCGCGCTGGAGGAGCACAGCGAATGATTATGGAGTCGGCGGGCGAGAATTTCGTCAAGTTTAAGGACGCAAGTGGCGGTGGCCTGAAGACGCTTCAGTACAGTAGACCGGGGAATGCCGGCAATTTCGTCATCGATATCGTGACGGCGATGGGTCAGCCAATGAAAATTGAACTACAGGGCGATTAAGCTCAACGGTTTTGCGCGTCGGCTTCAGTTTATTGGCGGAATGGGTCGTTGTGTTTGTCCGTATTGAGAGGTCGTTTGTTGCGGGGTGGTAACGACGGTTCGATTCGACACTGTCGCTTCCCGGATGAGATCTCTTGGTTGTAGAACAGATTAGGTCTCTCGAAGTGTATGCGACCCTCGTGAATACTCAGCTAATTTGAGTGGGATGACGTGGCGACGGTGGGGTTGCAGGTATCGGAGGAACGAGCTCGGCTGCTCGTCCAACGGGTGGTAGGTTTTAAAGGGGGAGGAAGGCCCTTGTCCACAGCTGATGCTTCTCTTGCTCGTGCAGCGTTCGATGACCTGTTGACGATTGCGGGGCTCGACACGAGTGACATAGAGATCGTAGCCCAGGATCTAGCGCTTGACACTCGGATACGGGCAACGGAGGCTGCGGTCGCTGCAATTGGTGCGGGAGGATATATTGCATCGCGCTTCATCGGGGACGGCACGGTGCGTGTTTCCACGCGCCACGTGGAGGCTTCGTTAGAAAGCTACGCGCACGTTAGGTTCGAGGATCCAAGCCGCGCGCCAGGACCGCGTGTGGCTGCCGCACAGCGAGCGATGATAGCGGGCTTCCAACGAGCAGGTGACGGACGTTGGATGTACATCCACCCCGGGTTTCCCCATAACACCGACTCGCTGCTTGAGCTGCTTGGATACCCTCGCGACGAGGATGAAGCTAGGCGGGCCATTGCCGGTTGGGAAGCATCTCGTTTGGAGCAAGAAATCATGCGTCGAGGTCTTTGCAGTGCAATGCTCCGTGAACCTGACGAATGGGACGGGTCGCCGATGGGCCGAATCCTCAATTCGCGTCCGGTTGTGGAAATCATACAAGTGGGCGATGCTGACCCACGGCCCGCTGCGGCCAGTGCCCGACCACTGGCTGACTATAAAGTCTTGGATCTGACTCGCGTTCTTGCGGGACCCACGTGCGCGCGCACTCTGGCCTCATACGGTGCACAAGTTATTCGCATCGGCGCACAAGACCTGCCCCATGTACCGTTATTTGTTGCCGAGACAGGACTTGGAAAAAGATCGGCGCACATTGATCTTAAAACGGACACCGGTCGGGCGAAATTACGCGAGCTGATCGGTGAGGCCGATGTCTTCTCGCAGGGCTATCGCACGGGCGCGCTGGAGCGGCAGGGTTTTGGAGTCGCGGAGGTCGTGCGGGCAAAGCCCGGGATCGTATACGTGTCGATCAACTGCTATGGGCACGAGGGGCCCTGGCGGAGTGTGCCGGGTTGGGAGCAACTGGCACAGACCGTGACGGGCATGGCTTATCTGCACGGCAAGTCCCACAACGATGGCAGACCTCAGCTGCAGCCTGCCGCGGTGACTGACTACACCACCGGTTATCTCGCCGCATACGGCGCTTTGGCAGCATTGCTGCGGCAACGCGAGCAGGGAGGGAGCTATTGGGTACGTGTTTCGCTTGCGCGCACTGGCGTATGGATGCGTAGTTTGGGGCTGCGCGAAGCCGTGACTCACCGACCTTTCGATGGCAAGGAAATTACGGAACTCCGAGCCATAGCGGAGACTGAATGGGGATCCATGCACCACCTGCGACCCGCAGTCGAGCTTTCGAATACAGACGTATTCTGGCAGCAGCCACCCGTATCGCTCGGAAGCGACGCGCCCGCGTTCGGAGGTTGAGAACGAAGCTTCTATCCCTGTCCAAGTTTCTTAGGCGCGGACCTAGAAGGACATCGACTGGCTCAAGTTTTGTTGGGACAAGCATCGGCTCTTTGCTGCCGATCTTTCGTGGCAGAGTCGTTTCAGACCAATGGATTTAAGTACGTCTCGTTTGGAGTCTCGCGACGGCATGATAGTCTCTGGTGGGGGAGCAGCGGGGAGTGGATACGAGGTAATGCCGGGGCCGGTCGTCAACGAGGACCATCCATTCGTGTATGCGTTTGGTGTCCACACGGACGGTAGTGCCGAGATGCGTGATCTTCTCGGTGGTAAGGGCGCGAATCTAGCGGAGATGGCTAAGATTGGGTTGCCGGTTCCACCAGGATTTACGCTTGGTACCGAGGTCTGCAGTTACTTATACGATTATGCGGGGGAATACCCAGAACCTTTGAGCGATCAGGTTGCTATCGCGTTAGAAGAGCTGGAAGAGCAAATTGGCAAATGCTTTGGTGATCCCAATAACCCGCTCCTGATTTCGGTTCGATCGGGGGCGCGAGAGTCCATGCCAGGGATGATGGACACTATCTTGAACCTTGGGCTCAACGATCAAACCGTCGAGGGCTTGGCCAAAGCAGCCGGAAATCGGTCGTTCGCGTTCGATTGTTATCGCCGATTCATCCATATGTACGGCGATGTGGTTCTAGGTGTTCGTGCGGAGGAAGAAACTGAAGAAGAGCCCTTTGACTTAATTTTTCGGTTAGAAGCTGCTCGAGGCGGCGACATCGACCTTGTTCGAGTCTGTGAACGCTACAAAAAACTTATCCTAGAACGCACGGGCACACCGTTTCCCCAGGAAGTTATGGAGCAACTGTGGGGAGCTATCGATGCTGTTTTTAGCTCTTGGCGAAATGATCGCGCCATTTTGTATCGACAACGCTATGGAATACCTGCGTCTTGGGGCACGGCGGTTAACGTTCAGGGCATGGTGTTTGGAAACTTAGGAGAGAACAGCGCAACGGGAGTGGCGTTTACTCGCGACCCGGCGACGGGCGAAAACGTTCTATACGGTGAGTATCTAGTCAACGCACAGGGAGAAGATGTGGTTGCAGGGGTGCGGACCCCCAAGAATATTGCCGAGATGGTTGAGGAGATGCCAGAGAGTTTCGACGAACTGTTGCGAACTCGCGAAAAGCTCGAGCAACATTTTCGCGACATGCAGGACTTTGAGTTCACGATTGAACAGGGCAAGTTGTATCTGTTGCAAACCCGAAACGGAAAACGGACGGGCCAAGCGGCCGTCCGCATCGCGGTCGAAATGCAGCGTGACGGTTTAATGGATGACCGCACTGCATTATTGAAGGTACCGGCTGAATCGATTGATTCTTTGCTTGTCCCGGTTTTCGATCCACAAGCGTTGTTAGCGACTGAAGCTGTTGCCCACGGACTCCCGGCTGGTCCCGGTGCGGCATCGGGGAAAATCGTGTTCTCTTCCGAGTCTGCGTGCCGTGCTGCTGACGCAGGAGATAAAGTCGTGCTATGTCGCACGGAAACGTCGCCCGAAGATCTCAAAGGCATGCTTGTTTCCCAGGGCATTCTGACCGCTCGAGGTGGCGTATCGTCTCACGCGGCACTCGTTGCTCGTCAGTTGGGCAAGGTGTGTATATGCGGCGCTTCGGACGTGACGATGAATTACGAAGATCGCACTCTCGTGGTCGAATCGAATCGCGGAGATCCAATCGTTATGCGGGAAGGCGACGACATTTCGTTAGATGGTTCCTCTGGAGCAATTTACACGGGATCGATAAAAAACACAGATTCCGATGTCCACCAAGTGCTGACCGGACGTCTTGAGAGCAATGCGAGTCAAAATTTTCATTTATTTGACACTTTGATGTCGTGGGCGGATCAGCACCGCACTTTAAAGATCCGAACCAACGCAGACACTCCCGAAATGGCAGAACAAGCGATGAAACTTGGGGCGGAGGGAATCGGACTTTGCCGGACGGAACACATGTTTTTTGCCGAGGATCGAATTGACCACATGCGCAAGATGATTCTTGCGGCAACTGAAGAACAACGCCGAGAAGCGCTTGCCGAGTTGCTTCCTTTCCAGCGTAGAGATTTTTTTGGCTTATTCGGGGCAATGGCTGGACGGCCAGTCACCATTCGATTACTTGACCCACCTCTGAACGAATTTCTGCCGCAAGATGCGGATGTTCAGGCCGCGTTGGCTAAGCGGTTAGAGCTGGGTGTCGGTTTCGTCGTTGAACG
>JAKUTI010000076.1 GCA_022448765.1 Pseudomonadales bacterium | reverse complement strand
CAGCCTCCACTCCCCAACGCCACGGGGTTGCGCGCGGGGGGTCAAGACGGGAGGTCAACACGGTGAGTAGATACGAAGACGAAGCGGCCGTTATTGGATTTGAGACGTCTGCGGTGGGCCACATCCCGGCGGGCTTACCGACGATCAAGGCACCCCCGTTTCGCTTAGATCTATGGATTGATCTAGCCCCGTCCGCAGCATTGATCGCGATCGTTGCTTACGTGGAGAGCTTCTCGGTCGGCTCGGCGTTAGCAAGCCGGCAGCGAAAACGAGTCAATAGCCATCAGGAACTCATCGCGCTTGGCGCTGCCAACTTGGGCGCCGCTTTCACCAGCGCATACCCCGTCGCTGGCAGTTTTTCGCGCTCGAGCGTCAACTACGCCGCCGGAGGCCGCACGCCCTTAGCGAGCTTAGCTGCCGCGCTGGTTATCTTGATCGCTCTCATGTGGCTTACGCCATTGTTTCAGTTTCTTCCCCACGCGACGCTCGCGGCGATCGTTATCGTTTCGGTGATCGGTTTAGCGGAATTCAAAGACTTTAGAACTCACTGGCGCTTCTATCGTTTAGACGTCATGACGCATATCGTGACCCTCGTCAGTGTCTTAGCATTTGGCATCGAGACGGGCCTTTTAACCGGGGTCTGCGTTTCGATACTTCTTTTCATCCGACGTTCAAGCCGTCCCCAAATCACCATCGTTGGGCGGTTAGGCGAGTCCACTCACTTTCGAAATATCGAACGCTATGCGGCAACAACCGAGTCAAAGGTCGTTGCCGTGCGCGTGGACGAGAGTCTTTATTTCGCTAATGCGAATCGCGTGGAAGATCGCATCCTGAAAATCGTCGAAACTAATGCTGAAGCACAGCACATCCTTCTTGTCTGCAGCTCCATTAATTTCATCGATACGTCGGGACTCGAAATGTTGCGACGCGTCAATGAAAGCCTGCGTATTTTATCAATCAAACTTCACCTTTCCGAAGTCAAAGGCCCCGTGATGGACCGGCTCGTGGAAACAGCATTTGCACACGAAATAAGCGGCCAAATGTTCTTCACCACGGACGAAGCCATGCAAATGATTGACCAGGAAACTGCTCGCGAAACCGTGAACCCTTGAGTATGGACGCGGCACACACCACGTTGGTAGCCTCCAAGCACAAGGAGGAGGACTGATTATGTATCCAGGGCACTGGGCAACGATATTTCCGGATAAACCTGCGGCCATCGATACCGCAAACGGGGCCACGTTAACGTACAGCGAGTTGAACGATCGTTCCAACCGTCTGGCTCAATTGATGTGGGATCGGGGTTTGAGGCGCGGCGATCATGTATCCGTCTTTATGGAAAACAATCTGGTCTATTTCGAAGCGTTGTGGGCAGCACTTCGATCCGGACTCTATTTCACCTCGGTCAACCGTTACTTAACGACCGAGGAGGCCGGCTACATTGTCGATAACTCTGAATCGCGAGCATTAATCACATCGGTCGGGGTCGCGGAAGTTGCCGAAGATCTGCATGAATACGCGCCCAATTGTGATACTTGGCTATGCGTCGGTGGATCACTAAAAGGCTACGAGGATTACGAAGACGCCATCAACGAGCATCCCGCTCAACCGTTAGCGCAAGAACCTGCGGGAACATTCATGTTGTATAGCTCGGGTACCACAGGTCGGCCCAAAGGAATCCTTCGTCCACTACCCGAAGGTCTGATATCCAGTGCGGACAATTTGATTGGTGGCCTTCTCGGGGGTTTATGGCAGTTCGACGAAGACGTCGTGTACCTCTCGCCGGCCCCCCTCTACCACTCCGCGCCACTTAGTTTTTCGTCCGGTACGCAAGCCCTGGGGGGTACGGTCGTCATGATGCATCGCTTTGATCCGATACAAGCGTTGCAAGCAATCGAGGATTACCAGGTTACCCATAGCCAGTGGGTCCCAACGATGTTCACCCGGATGCTCAAACTCCCCGAGGCAGATCGTTCGGGCTTTGATCTTTCCTCTCACAAAGTTGCCATCCACGCAGCCGCACCGTGCCCACCAGATGTTAAACGGCAAATGTTCGACTGGTGGGGGCCCATTGTTTATGAATACTACGGCGGCACCGAATTAAATGGGTTTACGCATTGCGGCCCGGAAGAATGGCTCGCGCACCCGGGAACCGTCGGACGATCGCTCTTAGGCACCATCCATATCTGTAACGAAGAAGGAACTGAACTCCCTAATGGCGAGCCCGGCATCGTTTATTTCGAAATGGAAAAGATGCCATTCGAGTACCTCAAGGATGCTGAAAAGACTCGGGAGGCCCAACATCCTACGCACGCGAACTGGACCGCCCTCGGCGACGTCGGCTACGTCGACGAAGAGGGCTATTTATACCTCACCGACCGCGCGACCTTCATGATTATTTCTGGAGGGGTCAACATCTATCCGCAAGAAATCGAAGATGCCATGATCATGCACGACAAAGTCGCCGACGTGGCGGTCATCGGCGTGCCTAATGCCGAAATGGGCGAGGAGGTTAAGGCGATCGTCCAACCAGCAGACGGCATCCAGCCCGATGAAGATTTAGCAGAAGAATTACTCGGATACACGAGGGAAAGAATTGCTCACTACAAATGCCCGAAAAGTGTTGATTTTCGAGATGAGTTACCGAGATTGCCCACCGGTAAGCTATACAAGCGTCTGCTTAAAGACGAATACTGGGGCAAAACCGGTTCACGGATCGTGTAAGCCAACGACGTTGTTTCGTGCACACATATTCAAATAGGATCGATCTATGGATACGGTGAAACAAGACATCGTCCGGTTCGTGGACGGCCATGCGCCCGCACTCTTGGAGGTATCGCACGCGATTCACGCAAACCCCGAACTTGCATTCAAAGAGTACGCGGCCAGTGCCACTCTGACTCGCGCCTTGCAAAACCACGACGTGCGGGTGAAATCCAACGTTTACGGCCTCGAAACCGCTTTCGAAGCAGAAGTTAAGGGCGATGGCGGCCCGTCTATCGACATCCTGGCTGAATACGACGCCCTACCCAGTATTGGTCACGCCTGCGGGCACAACATTATTGCGACTTCAGCGCTGGGCGCTTTTCTTGCACTAAAATCCTTCAACGGGTCCCTACGCGGCAGCGTTCGTTTGCTCGGCACGCCGGCAGAAGAACGCGGCGGCGGCAAAGAAGTCATGGCCCGCAACGGGGCATTCGACAAAACGGATGCTGCGATCATGATGCATCCCGCCGGTATCAACCTGGCCACGATGCCGTGCATCTGTGTCGCCGAAGTAATAGCGGTCTATCAGGGAAAAGCAGCACACGCATCGGCCATGCCACATCGTGGCGTCAACGCGCTCGACGGTTTACTCCTGGCATACCAAGCCATATCTAATTTACGCCAGCATATCCAACATACCGAACGCATCCACGGCATCATCACGGAAGGAGGCCAGGCCCCCAACATCGTCCCTGATCGAGCGACTGGTGAGTTCTACGTTCGAGCCGCCAACGCCAGCGAACTTGAAGCGTTGAAACCCCGAGTCCATGCGTGTTTTGAAGCCGGCGCGAGGGGTTCAGGCAGTGACGTCGAAATCGCCTGGGGCGAGGTTGACTATCTCGATTTGAACACCAATTGGCCTTTGGCCGAATCTTTCCAACGTAACGCTGAAGCGCTGGGCCGCGATTTTTTCCCCCACGAGAAGCTCGGCGGCTCCGGTGCAGGCAGCACCGACATGGGCAACGTGAGTCACCGCGTGCCTTCCATCCACCCCATGTTGGCAGCAGCACCCCCCAACGTCGTCATTCATAACCCTGAATTCGAAAAATGGGCGGGTTCCGAGATGGGCGACCAAGCCGCCCTAGATGGGGCAAAGGCTCTCGCCATGACGGCGCTCGATTTCTTGGGCGACGCAGACCTTCAACAAGCTTCCCAAAAGGCGTTCGATGTGTCGAAGGGGCTTACCTAAGAATCCGTGCAGGATTTATGGGTCTTTGGTTACGGTTCATTGATCTGGCGCCCCGACTTTCCGTTCCTAGAGTCGAAGCCGGGGAGTATTTGTCACTGGTCCCGTCGTTTCTGGCAGGGCTCAAACGACCACAGAGGAACCGAGAACCACCCCGGTCGGGTATTGACCTTAATCGCTAGCGAAGGGGCGCGATGCTGCGGACTCGCATACCGCGTCACCAAAGAAGTATTGGCCCATCTCGATCACCGCGAAAAAAACGGTTACGAGCGACACAATGTGTCGATTCAACTACCTTCCAAGATAGTTCCTGGAATCGTTTACATTGCCGACCATCAAAACGCTGCTTTTCTCGGCGATGCGCCGCTCGAAGTGATTGCCAACCAGATCTGTCAAAGCAAAGGCCCTAGTGGCAGCAACGTCGACTACCTGACGAAATTGGCCACCGCGTTGAAAGACCTTCGAATCGAAGACGACCATGTCTTCCAGCTAGATGCCATGGTCCGCGAAAAACTGGAATCGAATACCGTCTAACCGATCCGAGATCCCATTCGTTTTATCCGCCTATTCGAGAATCGAATCCCCGGACTCCATGACGACATTGTTTTCGATATAGCCGATGTTTTCGATTTCAATACGGACCAGATCGCCCACAACCAGCCACGGTGGTGGGTTCTGCGCCACGGCTACTCCACTCGACGTACCCGTATAAATGACGTCACCGGGTTCAAGGGTAAAGGCTTGGGTTAGGTGCGCTATCTGATCAAAACAGTCAAATACCATGTGCTGCGTATTGGTGTCCTGACGTTTTTCACCGTTCACGTACGTCCGCAGGCCTAAGTCATGCGGGTCGCCCACCTCATCCGGCGTGACCATCCACGGTCCAAACGGGGCATGCGTATCAAAGGACTTCCCTATTTGCATCGTCTGCGAGCGCCTCTGCCAATCGCGAACGCTGACATCGTTACCGCAGCAATACCCCGCAATCACTTCGTGCGCCCGGTCTCTCGGAACATGTTTCGCCCGTTTACCAACGACGAAGACTAGCTCCCCTTCGTAATCGAGTAGGTCAGAGACGCTGGGCTTATTGATGTCGCCATAGGGCCCATTGGTTGCCGTGATTTGTTTGTTAAACCACATCTGCACTTTTGGTGTTTCGGCACCAGTTTCTTCGATGTGGTCTGCATAATTAAGTCCGATCGCTAGTATTTTTCCAGGATTAGCGACCGGCGCTCCAAGTTCGACATCAACGACGGCGAGCGCGTGTTCGCTGGCCGTTTGTGCCTCCCTCGCCATCTCCATCGCGGGGTCGCCCGCCACTAGAAAATCTCGCATATTGGTCGGAAGTTCCGGCGCGGCCTTCGACAAATCGACAACCAATTCACCAACAACAACCCCGATGCGGGTTTCACCTCCATGCGTAAAGGTCGCAAGTTTCATCTTTAATCCCTATTCAAATTTGGTCGATCCGGAGCGACCAGTTCTCGCAATGATTCCAAGTCGTCCGGCAACGGTTCGCCGTTGATTAGCCCGGCCGCCATTCGACTATAAGCCGGCGACGTCTGAACACCAAACCCGCCAAATCCCGCTAACCAAAAAAATGACGGGACTTGAGCGTCAAAGCCGATCAAAGGTGCCCTGTCCGCGACAAACGAGCGAAGACCAGCCCACGTTCGCGCTGGACGTTCAATGTCGATCGTGATGCTCCGGTTCAAACGATCCATACCCACCGCCACATCCCATTCATCAGGTTGCGCATCGCAAGGCATCCAATCGGTTTCATCCGCAGGAGATACCATCAACATCGTCGCGTCAGGTTTGAAATACAAATCGCCACTCGCGAGATGAACCATAGGCCAGGTCGACGAGTCAACGCCTGGGTCAACGATGATTCCTGTACGCCTCTTGGGTTGCAAAAATACTTGGACTGCACCAGCCAACTCGGCGATTTCTCCCGCCCATGCCCCTGCCGCATTTACTAACACGTCGCCACTTACCGTTCGACCATTATCGAGCACAATACGCCAGCCGTCAGCCTCCCGGCCAATTTCGACAACTCGCGCGAGGGTTTCGACCGAGCCATCACACTCCAAAAGGCAGCGTCTATGGCCCTCCACAATGTTGTGAACATCCAGTGCGAGGCTGCGCTCGTCGCGGGCACCGCAAACAATTTCCTTATTTAAAATGGGAACTTCATCTCTAATCTCCGCGCCGGTCAACCGTTTCAGCCATGGACAACGTAGTGACCACATGTCCAGAAAAGCGTCGACTTGATCCCCATCCTCAGTTTTCGCAACCAACACGTTGGCCAATGGCTGGCTCAAACGATCGAACCCCTTAGGCGGTTCCACGAAAAACCTTTCACTTGAAACGGACAAGCGATGGACCACGTCGTTGACAAACGGAATGACAAAGACGGCTGCCGAACGCCCGGTGCTGTGGTAACCCGGTTGCAGCTCAGCTTCCAGTATGGTGACGTCGTTGTCGCGGGAAAGTTCGGATGCCAGTGAAACGCCGGCAATGCCAGCACCGACAACCACAATGTGTTTTCGTTCCGTCACGCCATGATTATGTTCAGGATCAACGTTGAAGGGAAAGCCAGACTAAAAATCTTCCAGCAGAACGAAACGAGTCGTCACGACGTCACTGAGACGACGAAATCTCTTACATAGCCTGCCATCTCATCAAAGACATCGTCCTGACGTCGGCGAGTCCGTTTGAGGACGCCGTACCCGTGATCAGCCGTTTCGAGCCATTGCAGCTTCGCCCCAGCGGCGCGCACGGTCTGGCCCAACAATTCGGGCTCAGCAAGCGCATCACGCGTCCCCGACAAGAACAACATGGGCGGGCGAATCGCGGCGAGGTGCCCAGCCCGCGCGGTACTCGGCTTGCCTCGCGGATGGAGCGGAAACGAACAAAAGATCATCCCATCAACATCCAATTCGTGGTCAATGACCGCGTGGGAAGCCATGCGACCACCGAAGCTGTGCCCGCCCAGGAACAATGGCCCTCGATAATTGGCGATGCAGAATTCGACTGCCGCCTTGACTGCTGATGTGGATACCGCTTGCGAATCGACGCGAGCACGACCGTCTTCCTTGAAGGGAAAATTGAAACGCAACGTAGCAATACCCATCCCCAGCAACGCCTTGGAAATGGACGCCATGGTCCGATGGTGCATATCGCCCCCAGCACCATGCGCGAACACCAGTGTCGCGATCGGCTCGGCTGCTTGGCTGTACATCCCGCTGACGCGCCTATCCCCGACGCTAAGCGTAAGCCGAGTCAATGGGGCCTAGGGCAGTTCACTAACCGACTTGATGATCGTTCCTACGAGGCCATACTCCAGGGATTCTTCGACGCTCATCCAGTAATCCCGGTCGGTATCCTGAGTAACACGCTCGAGTGACTGACCCGTTTGCTCGGCGATAATCTGGTTGATTCGTTCGCGTGTTTTAAGGATTTCTCGTGCCTGAATTTCGATATCGGACGCATCCCCACCCGTTCCGCCCGCCGGCTGGTGTATTAGGAATCGAGTATTCGGCAAAGCAAATCGGTTCTCTCGTTCCGTCGCCAAGTAAATGTGTGTCGCGATACTCCCCACCCAACCCGTACCGACCGTTCGCACCGTGGGTTCAACGAACCGGATCATGTCAAAAATTGTGTCGCCGGACTCTACGTGTCCTCCTGGAGAACCAATGTAGAGGGTGATCGGTTCATCGCTCTCGTAAGAAAGAGCCAAAAGTTTTTCGGCAGTTCGCTGAGCGACGTCTTTGTTAATTTCCCCGAAAATCGTCAACGTCCGACTCTTAAACAACGTGTTTTCGAGAAATGCGAATTTCTTCGCTGCCTCAGCAGCTTCTTCAACGTCGTCCAGACCAAATACGCTCATCACAAGCCTCCTTCGGGGGGCCGCCATGTTACCGAATTTCCGCTGGACAAGGTTATGCTTCTTCTTACGGAAAGATGAAGGATGTCCACCATGCCTCTGCACCCGGAGTATGAGTTGCTACTAAAACAGATGGCCGACATTGGCGGACCATCGTTGTCGGAAATGCCCGTTGAACAGGGCCGAGAAATGTACCGAATGATGCAGCCGGAAAATCCATCGCTGGTAGTCGGAAGCGTTCATGATAAAAAAATCCCAGGTCCTGCTGGTGATATTTCAATCCGAATTTACACGCCAAAAGGCAAAGGCCCCTTTCCCATCGTACTGATGTTTCATGGTGGCGGTTGGGTCATTGGGGATTTGGTAACGGCGGACGTACAAAGTCGAGAAGTCTGCCGTGGAACACAGACAATCGTAATCTCTGTCGATTACCGTCTGGCTCCGGAGCATAGATTTCCTGCCGCCGCGGACGATTGTTTTGCCGCATTAAAATGGGCTTACACCAACGCCCAACATTTCGACGGCGACCCAACTCGTCTTGCGGTTGCAGGCGACAGTGCCGGGGGCAACCTATCAGCCGTGGTCGCACAAATGGCGAAAGAAGCTGGCCCGGACCTTCGATTCCAGCTACTCGTCTATCCAGCCACGGATGGAAGCCGCTTTGATACTGAATCCTATATTGCCAACGCCGACGGCTACATGTTGACGTTAGACTCGATGCAATGGTTTTGGGAGCACTACGCCGATGCCGAACAACGCCTGGATCCACGCGCTTCGCCACTTCTGGCCAAAGACCTCTCGGGTCTCCCTCCCGCCATGATCATGACAGCCGAATACGATCCTCTGCGCGACGAGGGTGAGGCCTACGGGGCGCGCCTTGCAGATGCCGGCGTAATCGTCGAAACGATCCGATTCGACGGGTTCATTCACGGTTTTTTCGCCCAAACACAGACCATTTCAGCAACACGACCAGCAATGCAAAAGGCTTGTGAAGCCCTAGAGTCCGCTCTCAACTGATCTGAGGAGTTCCCCTGATGAATAAAGCCATTGTTCTCGGCGTCGGTCCCGTGGATGGACTGGGTGGCCAACTGGCAGTTCGATTTGCCGCGAGCGGCCACCACGTTTTTATTGCCGGTCGCACCCAAGCATCCCTCGACGAGTTAGCAAGCGTTATCGAAGGAAATGGTGGGCAGGCCACCGCTGTGGTTACCGACGCAACCAACGAGTCATCCATCGTCAACTTGCTTGAAACCGTTGACGCCAAAACGGGTGATCTGACGCTTGCAATCTACAATGCCGGTAACAATACGCCTGGCCGTATCATCGAGATGGATGCCGATTACTTCGAGAGGAGCTGGCGTGTTCTCTGTTTCGGTGGATTCCTTTTCGGTCGAGAGACATTACGACGGATGCAAGGCTCTGGCGGAACCCTTTTATTCACCGGTGCAAGTGCTTCCATGCGCGGCCGTCCAGGCTTCGGCGCATTTAACTCGGGCAAATCCGCGCTCCGAATCCTCGCCCAAGCGATGGCCAAGGAATACGGGCCTGACGGAATACACGTCGGCCACGTGGTCGTCGACGGCCCGATCGGCGGCGAGAAAATTCGTTCGGCCTTTCCGGAATACGCGGAAAAGCTCGGTGACGCCGGAATGATAAGTATCAGCGGCATCGTGGATGCTTTCGAATACCTCTACCAACAGCCCCATAATGCATGGACTTTCGAGGTCGACGTAAGAACATCGATCGAAGAGTGGTAAAGACAAGGGGAGACGGGCAGCGCATGAGCGCTCCCCGTTTCTGCTGCCGACTAAAAAGAATCGATCAATCGTCAATTCGTGCTTGGGCTGAACCTTTCGCGACTTCAATCCCTTCTTGATTGATAGTCGACACATTGATTTCTACAAGACCTTCACTAATGGCCGTCACGGTTGCAGTTGAATCCAGCGTATCGCCGGGAAAGACCTGATTGGTGAAACGCACCCCAAATTCCGTTAAGCGTCCATCGCCAACGTAATTGGTCAACATCCGGCCCGTCATGCCCATAGTCAGCATCCCGTGCGCAAAAACGCCAGGGTAACCAGCGACCTCGGTCGTAAACAATTCGTCTGTATGCACTGGATTGTAATCACCCGAAGCCCCTGCATACATCACCACTTGCGTTCTTTTTAGGTCCTCAACGACGCGTTCCGTGTACGTATCACCGACCTTCAATTCGCTCGCTTTTAGTGCCATGAGTCCCCCCTATTCTTGGTCAACGGGTCGTTCGGTTCGAACCCCCGTACCTATCGCTGTCACGACTAATTCGCCATCCTGGTCCCGGTATTCCGTGATCGATTCACTGAACACCAATTTGCCCGAGCGTTTTCCTTCCTTTTCCCAGCTTTTCCCGGGTTTGTTGGTCGCGGTTAGCACGTCACCTACTTTGGGATGCCGATGGTAGATGTACCGCTGTTCAGCGTGCAGACCGCCACCGCCACCCCCGGAGCCCCCACTTGCCTCGCCGTCGCCATCCCGGGGTTTTACCCCAGTGGGCTTACCGCCCGATCCAAACCAACCGTCACCGCCAATCTTAGGCCGTAAGCCATAGTCTGGATCAAACTGCGCGCTGGCTTGGACGAAGGTTGGCGGCGCAATGATGCCTCCCGTTTCCGCTTCAGCGGCATAGTCCTGGTCGTAATAAATTTGATTGCCATCCCCAATCGCGCGGGCAAACATCATGATGTGGCTCGCTTCGATGGGAAAACTTCCAACCGCCATAGTTCCCCCTTATTGAACTGATCTGACCTAAAAACCTAACTTAGCAAAGCAAGATTGCGGAAGCGAACGGCAACTGTCCCATTAAGGCCGAAAATACAACCGACTAAATTGGAACTTATCGCCCCTTAAACGACGGTTTCCGTTTCTCCAGAAAAGCCGCGATACCTTCTTGTTTGTCCTCCGTCTGAACCAACGCGCCTTGCGCGTACTTTTCAAGCATAAGGGCCGCAGCTGTACTAGCTTCCATGCCAAAGTTGACCATCGCTTTCATCGTTCTAGGTACAAAGGGAGCGAACTCGGCCAAGTGGTGGGCCATACGCCGAGCCTCCGGTAATAATTCGCTCTTTTCGACGATCCGCGTTATGAGGCCTACATTAAGCGCTCTTTCCGCATCAATCGGCTCGCCCATAAGCAACAT